>JAKFWI010000265.1 GCA_021731965.1 Hyphomonadaceae bacterium
AACCCGGCTCAGCGGCGTGCAAACTGCATCGATGCCGTGCGCTTGACGGGCGTCGCTCCAGATAATGCCGCTGCGGAGGCCTTCCTGTCTACGTTCACGCAGGCCTTCAATGGGCAGCCGGCTTCAACCGGCGGCACTCCTAACTTGCAGAATGAAATCGCGGATAATTGGAGCGTGGGCACCACAATCCGGCCACGGTTCATTCCCAATCTGACGCTCTCCGGTGACTTTTACAGCATTAACATTCGTGGAGAAATCACGCTTGCTGGCCCGGGTGTTTCGCTGCCTTCGTGCTTCGACTCCAGCAATTTCGCAGCTGGGCAGTTTAGTTCCTTCTGCGACTCCCTGGTATTTGGGGTCCGCAACGCGAGCGGGCAAAATGTCATCCCGGCCACCAACCCGCTTACCGGGGCTCCGCTTCCGCCAGCTGCGGTCGCCGGCCAGCCGGCAACGCGCACAGAGGATTTCCAGTTTGCCTTTGTGTTCTTCCCCAATGCCAATTTGGCATCGCGGGAAATTCGCTCGGTCAACGCCACCGTCAATTACAAGTTTGACATTAGCGATCTCTTCGGTGCGCGCACGGCCCCCTTGGGAAGCATCAATTTGTCTGGGATCGCGTACTGGACCAGGCGCTTTGACATCTTTGCGGATGGCACCCCACAAACACTCAATCCTGCTGCCGGCGAGATTTCAACTCTTGAAACGCGTTTCACGATCAGCCATCGCGCTGGTAAATTTGGGCAATACCTCCAATGGTTCCGAAACAACGGAACTGTCGGAAACGTGCTGACCAATCCAAATGACTTCGATGAGCAATCGCCAATTTTTGCCTTCCCAGCGAACAACACGTTCAACTATGGCGCAACCTATGACTTGAACGACAACCTGACCCTTGGCTTTGTGGCGAACAACGTTACGCGTGCCAGCCAGTTCCCACAATTCGCTGTGGTAAACGACACGATCGGGAGAGCTTTCTCGTTCTCGATTAACGGTCGCTTCTAAACTCACCTTATCAATCCACCCTTCCAAGGCGGCCCCTCACCGGGCCGCCTTTTTTCTTGGCCCCGCTTTTTTCTTGCTTTTCCTGCGAATCATGAGCGCGCCTTTACGCGCCGTTCATTTTACTCGGCTTTTCTGTCCCGTGATGGGGCAGTCAATGCTCAGCGCTGAAACGAAGGCGAACGGGATGGCGGTTTGGATGGAGGATGGCCGCGCTGGCGGCTTGGAGCGGTTTGCGCGTGGCCCGGGTGAAGCCGGGGCCGCGGGGCCGCTCCCCTCCGCTTTTTGGGCGCCTGGCCAGGCCTGGCTCTGGGCCGGGCCGCGCGGCGGCGTACGCACACTTCAGACCCTGCTCGCTTTGGCCTTGCCGGTATTGGCTGCCGGCGTGCTGGCGGCGCAGGCACACGGATTGGCTCTGGCCACGCTTGGCGGTTTGGCCGTCTTGAACCTGCTCATGGAGCGGCGCGTGCGCCCTGCGGCGCGCGGCGCGGGTCTGGCGGGGCTCGCCGCTTTAGGAGGCTTGGCGCTGCAGGGGCTGGCCGGCGCGGCGCTGGTTTTGACCCTCTGGCGGCTGGCGGCCGATACAGCGGGCCTGCATCGCGGCCTCAACCGCATGGGGCGGGCGGACGGATTGCTTGCTGGCCTCGGCCTGTGGCCGCTGGCAGCCGCAAGCGGAGCTTTTGCCTGGCAGGTGACGCGCCCGCCCCTCGCCGGGATCAGCCCACTCGATTTGCCCGTCGGCCCGGCCTTCGCCTGGCTGGCGCTGGCGCTTTGTGCCGCGTGCGCGGCCTTCTGGCTGGCTGCACGCGCGGCCTCCTGGCGCATGCGCGAGCCCTTCACGCGGCGGGACGCCTATCTGGCCACGCTCGGCTTGGCTTTGCCTCTGTTGCTGGCAGGGCCGCCAGACTTGGCCATCGCCTTGAGCATGACAGCCGCTTTGCGCCTGGGCCTCAATCTGGTGCAGCCTAAATCGTTGTAAACAATGGCGCAGTTCGGGCTTTGTGTCCGATCGCAAGCTGCGCCGAAAACATAGCGCGTTAGACTATTGGACGCGCGGCACATTATGACGTCCCCTCACACATAGCGCGGCGGCGCGCTTGAGCGCAATTGTGCCCCGCGCCAATGAGCGCCGCAGCCCGCGCACCCCTCGGCATGAAAAACTCTACCGCGCCGATTAGCCAAAGCGGGCCGTGAACCCAAGAGGAACATCCAATGGATACCAATCTCGCGCAGGCCGAAGCCGCCGTTTGCGAAATGACCAAGCAAGGCAAAATCATCGAAGGTATCGATCAATACTATGCTGATCATTGCGTCTTCACCGAAGCCGATGGCTCCAGCCGTCTGAATAAGGCCGCCCAACGCGCCCATCTCGCTGGCTTTTTTGCCAGCCTGAAAAGCTTCGATGGAGCCACGCTGCACGCCCATTCTGTTGGCGATAACGTCGGCATGAGCGAGTGGACATTCAAAATGACCGGCGGAGATGGCAAAGCCATCGTCTGGAACGAAGTGCTCGTGCGCAAATGGCAGAACGGGAAAGTCGTCTCAGAAAAGTATTATGTGCAAAGCTGAGCCTTCGCAGTTTTCTTTCCCGGTCAAATCCTTTGGGTTTGGCCGGGGCCATGCGCCCCATCGTGTTGCGAAGGCGCTGGCCTATTCAAGCGCGTATTAATGCAGGGCCAAATCCTTGCCGTGATGCAGGCGTTTCTTGTAGCCGCCAGGCCCGATTCCGTATTGCTTTTTGAAGGCGCGGATGAAAGCCGGCGGCGATTGATAGCCAACCATATCCGCGATTTGCTCCACCGAATCCCCGCTAATCTCCAGGCGCCGCCGCGCCAGTTCCATGCGCCAATAGGCGACATAATGCATCGGCGTCATGCCCAACAACGCCTTGGCGCGTTCGGCAAAGGCTGTGCGTGACATGCCCGCCTGAGCTGCCAGTGCGCTCAACGTCCAAGCCTGGTTGGGTTTGGCATGGATAGCCTCCAACGCCCGGCCGATCTGGCGATCCCGCAGCGCGGCGAACAAGCCCACCTCCGCCTCGGGGGCAAGGCTGCGGATCACACGGATGAATAACAGCTCCGAAAGCCGGGTCACGATGGCCTCCGCGCCCATGGCATTGCCCTGAATTTCGTGCTCAATGAAGGTCATGGCCTCATTGAGCCAGCCATATTTGATCTGCTCGGATCCGCGCACCAGAATAAACGGCGGCAATGAGTCCAAGAAGGGCTTGCCGCCGAGCGGATCAAACTCAAAATGCCCACACACCAAAGAGGTTTGCGTCGAGGCATCGGTGCCGCCGTAACAGAGCGCACCTTGGCCTTTAAAGCCGGATTTGGCGATCACATCATCCAGCGCTGAAATTGGTGTTTCTGGTTGGCTCAGCAGGCAATGCTCAGCGCCGCGTGTGATGACAATAAAATCCCCGGCGTTTAACTCTAGGATGGTCTTGGGGCCAACCCCTACCCAGCATCGCCCGCGCGTGACCATGTGAAAGCGCGCCACATTGGCGAAGGGCGGCACCCGCACGCCCCAAGGCGGATTGAATTCCGTGCGAAAATACAGGCTGCCCCGCAATTTCACGTGCCGCAATATATCGCTCAACACATCCATGGGCTCACCCGGTTATGCACGCTCTCGCGCGCTCATCACCTAAAGCAGGTCCCGAAATGATTGAATCATATCAAATCGGGTGCATCCGCTCCACACCAATCAAGGACCCGTTCTCATCCGAAAACAGCGGCACACTTTGCGGGAACAGGCTAACCCGTCTCGACAATGCCTTGCTTATTTTTTTGGTGGTGGCGGCGTCGTGCTGGCCAGATAAGCGATGATATCGGTGCGATCGGCTGGCACTGAAACGAAGGCCGCCATGCGCGTTCCCGGCACAAACCGGGACGGCCCCATCAGCCAACGATCGAGATTGGCGGGGGTCCATACCAGTTTGGATTTCTTGAGCGCCGACGAATACATGAAATCGGGGATGCTGGCGGCTGGCCGGCCCACCACACCGCGGTGCTTGGGCCCAATGCGATTGGCATCGAGCGAATGGCAGCCGCCGCAACGCGCTTCATAGAGCTTTTCGCCGCGCACCGGATCCCCCGCAGCCTTTGGGCTCGCTGCGGGGGCCGGTTGGGCGTGAGCCGGCTGGGCGTAACACGCCGCCAGCAACAACGCCGCAACCACAACATGGTGCAAGGGAGAGAGGAGGCGCACCATGGTGTCTTTCCTCAACCGTACAAAGGCGCTTGGGTCGGGATCATTTCCTTCAAGTCGAGGATGAACACGGTGGCGTGGGTGGCTTCATCCGCCGCAAAGCGCGCGAGCATCAAATGCAAATCGGAATTGGCAATGGGGCCGATCAAGCCGAGATAGGCGTTGGCCGCGCCGCGCTCTAGGCGCAGTGCTAGCCGCTGAATATCGGCCAGACCGGTGATCGCGCCGGCATTCAAATCGACCGCGTATTGCTCGATGGTCTTGGACTCCGCCGGCGTTGCGCCCAAGCGGCGGATCGCGGCCGCGAGCTCGTCGCGGTGCTGCTTGTGGTGGCCCTGGAAGGACGTCACCAGCCCAACCGCTGCCGGGGGGATCAAGCCGCTACCCAGCGCGATGGTGTAGGCACCAATGCCTTCGTGCTCCAGCGCGATCGCCGCGTTGAGCAGATTGGCATCTTGCGCCGGATTGGACTTGGCCTTTTTGGCAAAAGCGGGAGTGGCCACGCCAGCGAGCGCGGTCAATCCAGCGGTCGTCAAGGCCATGCCCGTCAAAAGACCGCGGCGATTGGGTTCTGTCATGGTGTTTCTCCTTGGTTGGCCCGCAATCCCGGGCGAATAGCCGGCGTGCGCGCGGCGAATGCATGCTCCGGCTCGAAAACCGCGCCGACATTTATATTGAAAATGCTCTGTGATGGAGGCTCTGCATGGTGTGGCGGCTATCGCCCCACCAGCTCCTGCTGTGTACCCGCCGCTTGCGCTTGCGCTCAATCCCGCCAGGCTGGATTTGGACTGAGCGCACACTATCCAGGACGCCTGGTGCGGGCTTGCACTTAAGGCGTGCGGTTCAGCTGGCCGGCTGGGCTAAGCGCGCATCGGCCAAGCGGCCCATGAGCTGGGCAGCTTTTTCTGCCGGCAATTGCGCGGTAATGAGCGCGCGGCCATTGGCCTTGGTTTCCTCACTCAAAATCCGCCCATGCGCGCCGATCCAAGCGCGAGAGCGGCCGTCGCTTGCCTCCAGCTCCACGCTCAATGTTTGCCGGGGGCCGAACACCGCCAAGTCAATGGCCTCGAACAGCGCCTCCATGCCCTCACCGGTACGGGCCGATAGCGCCACGCCGGCACCGGTGGTGCTGCGCTGCAAGCGCGCCTCACGGATTTCGGGGGTTAGCAAATCGAGCTTGTTCAGCACATCGATCATCGGCGGGCGGTGCCCCGCTTGGGTAAACACCTGCTCCAGCACCGCCTGCACATCCACCTGCTGGGCGGCGCAATCCTCATGGGCGCAATCGCGCACATGGATAAGCAGATCCGCCTCGGCGGCCGCCTCCAGCGTGGCGCGGAAGGCCGCCACCAGATCCGTTGGCAGATCGGAGATGAACCCGACCGTATCGGACAGCGCGAACGCGCCGCCCTCGGGCAAGCGCACGGCGCGCACGGTGGGATCGAGTGTCGCGAACAGCATGTCCTTGGCCAGGACCCCGGCATCGGTGAGGCGGTTGAACAGCGTCGATTTGCCAGAATTGGTATAGCCCACCAGCACCACGGCGGGCAGCCCATTGCGCGCCCGGGCACGCCTTTGCAGGCCGCGCGTGCGGCGCACATCTTCGAGCTGCGTCTTGAGGGAATCGATCTTCGCCCCGATCTGGCGCCGATCCAATTCAAGCTGCGTTTCGCCCGGACCACCGGTCTTGCCCAGGCCGCCGCGTTGCCGCTCAAGGTGAGTCCAGGTGCGCACCAGGCGCGAGCGCTCATAATCCAGGCGGGCCAGCTCCACCTGCAAGCGCCCTTCGCGCGTTTGCGCGCGCCGGCCGAAAATCTCCAGGATCAAGCCCGTGCGGTCCACGACCTTGGCCGCGAGCGCGCTTTCCATGTTGCGCTGCTGCACCGGTGTCAGCGCCGCATCCAGCACCACGATTTGAATGTCTTGGGCCTGCACGCTTTCTTTCAGCACTTCAAGCCGCCCGGCACCCAGATACGTCCCGGGAGCGATGCGCCGCACTGGCACGATGATGCCCTCCACCACCTGCAGATCCAACGCCAGTGCCAGCCCGCGCGCCTCATCTAGCCGCGCTTCGCAGCCGCGCAAGGCACCGCCCCCCAAGGCCGGCTCGATCACGATAGCCCGCTCTGGTGCCGCAGATTTTTTCAGTCTTCGTCTCCTGTATCTTGCGCTTCGTCGAACAATTGCACCGGTCCACCCGGCATTATCGTAGATATCGCGTGCTTATAGACCATTTGTATTTGGCTATCGCGCCGCAACAACACACAGAAATTATCAAACCACGTCACATAGCCCTGCAACTTGACCCCATTGACCAAAAAAATGGTCAGCGGCGTGCGCGCTTTTCTTACGGCGTTGAGGAAAGTGTCTTGCAGATTCTGTTTCTTATCCATGAGGAAGCGTCTTTTCTGTTTTGCATCGCACACTCGGTGGTGGGTATAGAAGTCAATCGCGCGCCGAGGCAATCGGGAAAACGCGGTACCGCACACGCCTTTAGCGGGGCAAGTCGTCAAGCGGCTAGATAAGCGCGGCGCAGCGCCATGGCCAGCGGGCCGGGCCGGCCGTCACCGATTTGCGCGGCATCGATCGCCACCACCGGCATGACCCCGTTGATCGCGGACGAAAGAAAGGCTTCGCGCGCGGCTTGCGCCTCTTGGAGTGTGAAGCGGCGCTCCTCGAGTGCTAGCCCTTGGGTTTGCGCCAGCGCAACGAGAGAGGCGCGCGTCACGCCCGGCAGGATATTGGCGGCCAAATCGCGGGTGACCAGCACGCCCGTCTGGGTGACCATCCAAAAACTTGAGGACGCGCCCTCCGTCACCCAGCCCTGGCCATCAACCAGCAGCGCCTCGAAGGCACCGGCGCGCTTAGCCTGCTCTTTCGCCAAAACATTCGGCAGCAAGGATACGCTCTTGATGTCGCAGCGCCCCCAGCGGATATCTGGCTGCACGGATAGCGCCACGCCAACTTGGGCGCGCCGCTCCTGCGCCGCAAAATCCACCGGCCGGGCCATCACCATAATGGTGGGGCGCAGCAAAGCCGAAGGGAAAGCGAAATCGCGCGGGGCCTGGCCGCGTGTAATCTGCAAATACACCATGCCATCGCGCAGGCGGTTGCGCGCCAAAACCTGGCGCAGCACCAGAGTCAGCGCCATCTCGCTGAGTGGGGCGGAGATTTCCAGCTCCCGCAGCGATCGCCATAGCCGGTCCAGATGCCCGCGCGCATCCAGCAGGCGCCCCCCGCGCACGCCCCAAACCTCATAAACGCCATCAGCGAACAGGAAGCCGCGATCCTCCACGCCCACGCTGGCCTCGGCGATCGGCGCATAGCGACCGTTCAGGTAGACCACTCGGCTCAATTGAGCTCACCCACGCCGCGCCCGGGCGAATCCACGCCCAAAGACTTCAGCTTACGGTGCAAAGCCGAGCGCTCCATCCCGATAAAGGCAGCAGTGCGAGAGATATTTCCGCCAAAACGGGTGATCTGCACGGCCAGATATTCGCGCTCGAACTTTTCGCGGGCATCGCGCAGTGGCATGCCGATGACCTCCTGTAGGCCCTGATGATGCGAAAAATTCGCGCTCGGCCAGGCATCGCTGGGCAGCATGTCGATCGTCACCGCCGAGCCGGGCTCCCCGCCCGCCAGGATCAAGATGCGCTCAATGACATTGCGCAATTGGCGCACATTGCCCGGCCAATCCGCGGCCTGCAAAGCGCCCAGCGCGTCGGGCGCGATCTCGCGCAAAGCCAGGCCAGAGGAATCCACCAAGCGCTGCAGAAAATAGGCGGCCAAAGTCGGGATGTCTTCGCGCCGCTCCGCCAGGCTCGGCACGCGCAGCGGCACGACATTCAGCCGATGGAACAAATCCTCGCGAAAGCGCCCCGCCTCGATATCCAGCCGCAAATCGCGCGAGCTGGAGGAAATCACCCGCACATTCACTTGCACATCATCGCTGCCGCCCAGGCGGCGAAAGCGTTGATCGATCAACACCCGCAGCAATTTGCTTTGGGTTTCCGGGGGCATGTCGCCCACCTCATCCAGCAGCAAAGTGCCGGCATGGGCCTGCTCAAACACGCCAATCTTGCGTGGGCGCCCATCGGCACCATCTTCGCCGAAAATCTCGCTTTCCATACGCTCCGGCGCGATGGAGGCGGCATTGATGGCGATGAAGGGCCCGTCGGCCCGGTGGGAGCGATCGTGCAATTGACGCGCCACCAATTCCTTGCCCGAACCAGCCGGCCCCGAAACCAATACCCGCGAATTGGTCGGGGCGATCCGCTCGATCGCCGCGCGCAATTGCACCATCACCGCCGAGGCGCCGATCAGATCCGCGCTGGCCGCCGAGCGTGCCCGCAGGGCCGCATTCTCGCGCTTTAGACGTGAGGTTTCGATCGCCCGCCCAACCACCACCAGCAGGCGATCCGCCGTGAACGGCTTTTCGATGAAATCATACGCCCCGCGCCGGATAGCCGCCACCGCTGCCTCGATCGTGCCATGCCCGGAAATCACCACCACCGACATATCGGGATCGATTTCCCGGAACATGTGCAGCAATTCCAGGCCATCCAGCCGGCTGCCTTGCAGCCAGATATCGAGGATGACCAGCACGGGGCGACGCCGGCGCACCGCCTCCAGCGCCTCATCGGCATCGCGCGCCGAGCGCACCTGGTGGCCCTCATCCTCCAAGATACCCGCGACCAGTTCCCGGATATCGGCTTCGTCATCAATCACCAGAATGTCAGACGACATGGCTTTGCTCCTGTTGGTCGGCATGGGCGAGGGCGGTGCTCTGGATGGGAAGCATGAGACGTACCAAAGCGCCGCCGAGCTCGGCACTATCGCTTAGCTCCAGCCCGCCGCCATGATCTTCGAGAATACGCAGCACGATGGCGAGGCCCAGCCCCGCGCCCTTGGCGCGGGTGGTGACGTAGGGCTCGACCAATTGCTCGCGGTTATGGGGGGGAAAGCCCGGGCCATTATCGGTGACTTCGATCACCAAGGCCTCGCCTGCCCGGTAGACGTGCGTTTCAACGCGGCCCAATTTGGGCTCACCCTCCAGGCCGCGGCGTGTATGGATGGATTCCGCGGCGTTTTTGAGCACATTGCCATAGGCCTGGGCCACCAGGCGGCCATCGCATTCCACCAGGATCGGCGCATCGTCCGCGCAATGCACTTGGAAGGAAATGTCCTCGAAGGCGATGGATTGGCTGTAGGCGGCGGCGCGCAGCAAATCGACAATATCTTCCTGCGCTGGCTTGGGCGTGGGCATGCGCGCCAACGTTGAAAACTCCTCGACCATGCGCCCGATATCGCTGACCTGACGCAAAATGGTTTGCGTGCAGCGTTCAAAGGTTTCGGGATCGGAGACGATCTCTTTGGAAAACTTGCGCCGCAGCCGCTCTGCCGAGAGCTGGATGGGCGTCAGCGGATTCTTGATCTCGTGGGCGATGCGCCGCGCAACATCTTTCCAGGCCTCCACGCGCTGCGCCGCCACCAATTTGGTCATGTCGTCAAAGGTAATGACCTGCCCCAATCCGCCGGGCTCTTGGCCAATGCGCACCTGGAGATGGACTGCACCGGCACCGTGGTTAAGCACCATGCCATGAGCGGCGTTATCATCGGGCGACAGGTTATTGAGCAATTCGCAAAACTCCGGCGCGATATCGATCAGCCTGCGCCCCTCCAGCAGCGCCCCTTGCACGCCCAGCAAAGCCGCCGCGGAGCGATTGGCCACGGTGATGCGCTGATCGCGATCGATGCCGATCACCCCCGCACTGACGCCGGCGAGCACTGCTTTGGTAAACTGTGAGCGCTGCTCAGCCTCCTCGCGGGCTTTGACCAGATCGCCGTGCTGCGATTCCAATTGCGCGGTCATGCCGTTGAAAGCGTGTGCCAAAGCGTCGATTTCGTCGCGATCCCCGCTGACTGCTACCCGCACCGCCAAATCCCCGCCTGCGACGCGCCGTGCGGCCATGGCCAGGCGCCCGATCGGGCCAGCTATGCGCGAAGCGCCGCCCAGGCCGATCCACATCGCCCCCACCAAAACCAGCACCGCCGTGCCGATATAGGACAATACGAAAATGGATTGGATGCGCCGGCGGCGCAGCTCCGCTTGGCGATAATCCTGTGTGGATTGGTTCCAGCGCGTCAGCCGGTTGGTGATATTGGCGTCATAGGGCCGGAAAACCTGCAAATAGGCATCATCATAGCCGGAAAGGTGGATCAAAGCATTGATGCCGCCGCGCTCTTCGCGCAAAAACATCTGGCTTTCGTCGGCGGCTGTGAAATCGGCCGGCGTTGGCAAAGCGAACGGCATGGATTTCGCCGCCGCGCCCAGCGCCAGCACCCGATCCCGGTTGAGCACTCTGGCGCTTGAAAAATAGCGAAAGCTGGCTTGCTCTCCCAAATAGCGGGCATAGGCACCGGCATCGATCTCCAGCCCTTTTTTCGCACCGTTGAGATCGCCTGCCATGGCCAGCACTTCGCCGCGGACGCTCTCGCTCTCAATCGTCAAGTACGCGCGGCCAACGGCGGCGGCATCCTCCACCACATTGCGCACCTGGTTAGAAAACCATTGATCAACACCCCGGCTAAGCGTAACGCCAAGGAACAGCGCCACCACCAAAGCCGGCGTCACCGCCCCCGCGCTAAACAGCAGCACAAAGCGCAAATGCAGGCGGCGCCCCGATTCGGGAGCCGGCTGACCCCCGCGCGCGGACCGGATAAAGCGCCAGCCCACCGAAATGGCCAAGCCCAACACCAGCGCATAGCTGATGGCCAATAGCCAAAGCATGGTCGGGCTGGCTGGACCGATCGAGCCGATACCGGAAACCGCAAACAAGGTAGCAAAAATTGAGAGGCTGGCCGCCACGGCATAAGCCATGGCGAAGGCCACCGATTTCCACCGCGGCGAAACCTTGGTTGGCAGTCTATGCGTGATCCAAGCGCCCGAGGGCATCGCGTCACACCATCTGTGTTCACTTTGCAACGCCCGGAGTGTGGCGCGCCTGCCTCACTGCGTCAATCGTGCACACGCAGTAAGGGTGCTGGCGCCGTCAAGCGGCCTGAGCGGCGCGATGGGCATCAAGCCCCGCCAGATCGTGCAGCGCCGCGAGCACGTCCTCCGGCTCTTCGCTGGTGCAGATGCGCGCGCGGACCGCCTGCACGCAGCCCGCATCGAGGCCCAGGCTGGCAGGATCCAGCCCAGCCGCCAAATGCTTGCGCACCACCCGCAGGCCCAGACGCGCACCATAAAACGCCAGGCAATCGCTGTGCAGCGCTTGCAAAGCAGCCAATTGCGCCGAAGCCGGCGGTGGGCGCATGGGCGCGTTATCCCGCAGCGCAGCCTGAACGGCGGCCGGCAGCCAGGGCTTACCCATTGCACCGCGCCCGATCATCACGCCCGCCGCTCCAGACACCCGCAGAGCCAGGCACGCACTCGCGCAATCCACAATATCGCCATTGGCGATGACCGGGATGGTGACAGAGCCGACCACTTCGGCGATCGCCGCCCAATTGGCCTTGCCCTGATAAAACTGCCGGCGCGTGCGACCATGCACCACGACCATGGCCACCCCTGCCGCTTGGGCGCGGCGCGCCAGCTCAGCGGCGTTTAGACTGGCCTCATCCCAGCCCAAGCGCATTTTCAGCGTCACCGGCACCGTGCTCGCGGCTATAGTCGCCTCAATCAGCCGCTGCGCGTGATCGAGATCGCGCATCAGCGCCGCCCCGCAGGCCCCCGAAGTGACCTTTTTGGCCGGGCAACCCATATTGATATCAATGACATCCGCGCCAGCCTGCTGGGCAAGCTCCGCGCCGCGCGCAAGCCAGGCCGCCTCCCGCCCCGCCAGTTGGATCACCAAGGGGGCGAGGCTGCCCGCGCCCGCCGCGCGCCGCAGCACATCTGGCCGCGCTTGCGCCAACAGCTCACCGGCAATTATCTCCGATACCGAATAGGCGCAGCCAAAGCGCTGCGCCGCCCGGCGAAAGGGCGGATCACTCGCCCCCGCCATCGGCGCAAGCAGGACAATGGGGGCGCTCCCGGGAAAGAATCGCTCCCGCCATTGCATCATCACGCGTGCTCCTCCGGCGGCAAGCACGCGCGCATCAGGCTATTGGCTGGTGGTTTGCAGCCAGCGAGTCACGGCCGTGAGGCGCTGGCTGCGGATTTGCGCATCGTACAAAATCCCCGCGACCGCCTCATCTACTGATTTTTTGGCATCTGCCGGGAGATTGGCCTTGGCGAATGCCTGCAATTCCTGCGCCTTCTTGGCATCGGAAAATGCCCCCGCGAGGCCCGGGCCATACTCCAATTTTTGCAGCGGATCCAAACGGGCATCGATTTCCGCGCGGCGGGCGAGATAGAAATTCCAGCCCAGATCGGAATGGTTTCCCGTCACCCCAGCGATCAGGCCGGGGCCCAATTGCTTTGGCACCGCATCGGACAGAAAATAATCCAGGCTCTGCTTGGCCAGCGCCGGGTCCTTGGTAGCGGCCATGGCGTTTAGGAATTGGCGCTGCTCCAGTGGGCTTTTTGCTGCCACCGCCTTCGCCTTGAGCCCGTCCCAGGCGGTTTGATCCGCCGCGCGGCCGACAGCCCCCAGAATCGCGCCGCGCAGCGCGGGCGGCATGGCGGAGGCATCGGTCTGCGCCAGCGCGAACCGGCGGCGCGCTTCGGCGATGGTTTCGGCATCGCCAAGCCGAGCCAACGCGCCAATCAAGCCCGAGCGCAACAGCGACACATTGGCCGCTTCCCCGGCACCAATGTTCCAACCGATGCGGATGAGCATCGGCTTGAGGGTTTCTACCCCATAAGCCGTGAAGGCCGCCTCGCCCGCTTGGCCGCTATAGAGGCCGCGCAGGCGCTCCATCACGCCAACAATCTGCCGCTGCACAAGCGGATCGGCGTTGGCGGGCGTGCGCTTGGCCAATTCCAGATAGCGCACGATCGGCGCATCGCCTGAGGCACCCAGCGCCCAGGAATCATAGAGCAGCGCCAATTGATCCGCGGGGTCGAGCTTGCCGAAGCTGTCACGCAGCCCCGAATAGCTGGCTGCGTCATACTTCACGCGATAATAGCCGGCCCTATCCTTGTTGACGATGACGGGGCCGCAGCCATCAACCTCTAGACTGCCTTTGCCGGTGACCAAAGCTTTGCCCACACCAGCAGAGCCCACCACGCCCGCCGTCACCGGCACCCGCCAAGCCCGCGGCGCACGCGACACGGCATCGGTGCCAAAGCGGCCTTGCGTCAGCGCCAAGGTGGTCTTGCCGGCCACGCAGCGCGCGCTGTCAACGCTGATCAGCGGAACGCCCGATTGCAACGTGAAATCCGCGGCGATCGCCTTCACCGGCGTGCCGGAGGCCGCCTCCAGCGCCGTCCACAAATCCTCGGTCACGGTATTGTCGTAAGCGTGCTTGGCCATGTAGCCGCGCACGCCATCACGAAAGCCGGTTTCGCCGACAAAGGCTTCGATCATGCGAATGACCGCCTCGCCCTTTTGATAGGTGATGGTGTCAAAGGCCTGATTGGCCTGCGCCAAATTATCCACCTTTTGCACGATCGGATGCGTCGAGGCGCGTGCATCCAGGCTCATGGCTCCCTCTTGCCCGCCCAGCGATTGCAACCAGGGCTTCCATTCCGGACGGAAATGATCCGTGGCCTTGGTCTCCATCCAGGAGGCAAAGCCTTCATTCAGCCACAAATCGTCCCACCAGGACATCGTGACCAAATTGCCAAACCATTGGTGCGCCACCTCATGGCCCACCACGGTGAAGATGCGCTGGCGATCCGCCTCGGCAGAGAGCTTGGGATCGAACAGCAAAACCGGTTCGAAATAGAGGATGGCCCCCCAATTCTCCATGGCCCCAAACCCGCCAGCGCCGGGCACGGCCACTTGGTCAAGCTTGGGCAAGGGATAAGCGGTGCCGAAATAATCGTTATAAAACGGCAGGATTTGCTTGGTAGCCTCGAGGGCGTAGCTGCCCTTTTCCTTGTCACCGGCCTTGGTAACAATGCCCAATTGGGTCTGGCCAACCTGACCGCTCAACCGCTCCAGCTCCCCCACCCCAAGGAACAGCAGGTAAGACGACATTTTCGGGGAAGGCTCAAACCACACGCGCTTGGCCCCGCCCGCCACCGGCGATTCGGATGCCACCGGCATGTTCGACATGGCGAATTGATCGCCGGGTATGGTGACATCCAGCGTGAACACCGCTTTGCGGCCCGGCTCATCCCAAATCGGCGCGAAGCGGCGCGCATCACCCGGCTCAAACTGCGTCACCAGCATGGTGCGCGCCTGGCCATCGGCGGTTTTGTACGGGGCGGTGAACAGGCCGTTGGCGGTTTCGTTGATTTTGCCTGTATAGGCCACCGTCAATGCATAGGTGCCGGCAGCCAAAGGCTGAGCGAAAGTGAACGATACCCGCTCGAGCGCAGGATCAAGCGAAACGATCGGCACCGCGCCGGTATCGAGGATGGCCGAGCGAATGCTGAGATCGGCCGCATTGAGAGACAGCACGGAAGTGGGCGTGGAAACCTCAAACTCGATGCGCGCCTGCCCGCCAAAGCTCAACTGCGCGGCGTTGGGCTGGATGGACAAGGCATAGCCCAACGGCTCGATGCCTTGCGGCAAAACCTCGCGCGATGAAGGAGCCTGAACTTGGGCCAAAGCGGTGCCCGCAAAGCTCAAGGCCATGGTCAGAGCGAGCGCAGAAGCGGCGGTGCGTAACGCAGTCGAAAGCATCATGAGTTTTTTCTCCCACGCGTATCAAGCCGAGCCGCCACGCCACTGCAAGCAATTCCTGCGGATATTCGCGCGTTTGCTCTGCAAAAACCCGTTAGCGCATGGAGCCGCAAGGCGTTCCGCGCCCGTTTCTCCGTTCTCTAAAAAAACACATGCGCTTAAGCTGGTCTTAACCTTTCTCACCCTATCTTCACCACGTCTTCTAAGGAAGACACCCCACCATACCCATCGCCTTCGGGGGCCCTCACGGGCCCCCGTTTTTTTAAAGGCCTGGGGCCCTCACCGGCCCCCGTTTTTTTAACGCCTGGGGCCCTCACGGACCTCCCTTTTTTGCCTTGGGATAAGCGCGCAGGGAGATTGGCGGCCGCTCGCTTTGCACTGGGCTCGTGCCCGCGGCGTGTTATTCAATACCGTATGCGCGCCGGCCGGCCCACAAGACACAGCAAATTCAGGGGCTAGGCCCCGCGCGAGCGGCCCCTGCGCCGCTTGCGTGCAGATTTCCTTTGAGCCCGAGGCCGACATCCGCTAAACGCAGCGCCTGCAATGAGCAATCCGCGGTAGCTCAGTGGTAGAGCAGCCGGCTGTTAACCGGCTGGTCGTAGGTTCGAATCCTACCCGCGGAGCCATTGCGCTGAGGGTCCATACCGAAGATATGGGTGACGAAGTGTTCCGGTCCCATGGGTGACACAAGCGGGCGCGGCGGGTTGTCGAGAGGTTGTAGGGTTTTCTGCTCCAGACCGATATCGCCGAGATCGTAGTCC
>JAKFWI010000065.1 GCA_021731965.1 Hyphomonadaceae bacterium
AAAGCATGACAAGCGGATCGATTGGCGTGCAATGGATCGGCTCATGCGCTCGGTTTGGCCAAAAACGCTTCCAGCCGCGCGCGGATGTCCGCCAAAGGCGCGTAGCCCACACTGATGGCCTCCCCTGTGCCGCTGGCGGTGAGCGCGATCAGCGTGGGGAAGCCGCGCACGCCCATGCGCAAGGAAGATTGAAAATGCCGGATCGTTTCCTGGCGCGCGTCTAAGGAAGTGAGAATTGCGGCGAAGGCGGCGCGGTCATAGCCCTGTTCCTGGGCGATATCAGCCAAGACCGCCTCGTCGGTGATGTCACGCGCGTGGCCGTAGAAGGCCAATTGCAGCGCGCCCATAAAGGCAAAGCCGCGCTCGGGGCCGAAGGTTTCGGCCGTCACCACCGCCCGCGCGGCCGGCTCGCTATCGTAAACGAAGCTGTTTTGGGCGATCAAAGCCGGATCGAAGGGCTGGCCGCTGGCGTGGGCCACATGAGTCCAATGCTCCCGAAGCATGGCGCGATCAGCCTCGCGCAAAGCCTGCTTGGTCCAGGGTCGCAGGCCCCCCATCACCAAAATGGCCTTGATGCGCGTGTCAAACTCGGTGCGGATCGCCTCGATCACGGGGTGGAAGCCCCAGCACCAAGAACACATCGGATCGGCGACATAAAGCAATTGACAGGGCATGGGCATCGTGCTTTACGCAAGAATTGACAACAGTGTTTTTGCTTGTGTCGTATGGTTTCTGCGTGTAAAAAACAATGCTCAAAGATCAGGAATGAATAAGATGAAAAGAATTGCTCTCATCATGGCCTTGGTGCTCGCGGCCAGCGCGGCGGCGGCTTTTGCGGCCGATCCGCAGGGTGTGCTGGCGGCCGCTTCGGCGTGCTGCGATCTGGCCGCCGGCTGCTGCGGCAAGGGTGCCTCCTGCTGCTAAAGCGCATTCAGAAAAAGTGGACTTGCGGTTTTCCGTCCGAATGCGCTGCAACATATTGAATCAGCGCATTCAGGAAAAGTGGACTTGCGGTTTTCCGTCCGAATGCGCTCCAAGGCATTGAATAAGCGCATTCTCAAAGAAATCGAAGTCGATTTCTGATTTGAAAAATGCCCATTTGCCAAACCGATCCGGCCCGCTGGGCTGGATCGGGCCCGCCTTCAAAAATGCCTATTGCGGGCTATTGCCGCGCGCCAGGAAATCGAGCGCCAGGAAGACGTGCGTGCGCACGCCGACGATCAGCGCGTCTTCGTCCACATCATAAAACGGCGAGTGGTTCACCGCCACCGTGATCGGATCGGCCCCCTTCGGGCGCGAGCCCAGCTGCACATACACGCTGGGGATCTCCTTGGCGAAATAGGAAAAATCCTCCGAGCCGGTGACCAATTCGGCATTGACATCAACCCGATCGGCGCCGCCGGCCGCGCGCTGCAAACTGGGCAAGGCCCAGGCAGCGAGCGCCTTGTCATTCCAGGTCACAGGATTTGGCTCCTGGAATTCGATCTTTGCTTTGGCCCCATAGCTATCGGCCAGGTTTTCCAGCGTGTGGGTGATGCGCGCCATCACATCGGTGCGCGCCGCGGGATCGAAGGTGCGCAAGGTGCCGGTCAGCACCATTTCTTCTGGGATGATATTGTGGCGCACGCCGCCGTGCACGCTGGCAATGGTGATGATGGTGGGTGACTTGGCGACATTCACCTGCCGCGCGGCGATCTGGTTCATCGCCAGGATGGATTCAGCCGCCAAAGACGAGACATCCACGCCGGACCAGGGCCGCGCCCCATGCGTTTGCCGCCCGGTCAGGGTGATGCGGATGCGATCGGAGGCGGCGAAAAAGCCCTCGGCGCGGTAAAAGATCTTGCCGCTCTCGTTGGGGAAAACGTGCAGGCCAAACATGGCCGCCGGGCGGGGGTTGGATAGCGCCTTCTGCTCCAGCATCAGCTTGGCCCCGCCGCCTTCCGCAAGGGGCGCGCCTTCCTCGGCGGGCTGGAACACGAACACGATCGTGCCGGGGATGTCGGCCTTCATGCCGGCCAGCACTTCGGCAGCACCCATCAGCATGGCGGTATGGGTATCGTGGCCGCAGGCGTGCATGACCGAAACCGGCTTGCCCTCATAGGTGCTTTTCACCGTCGAAGCGAAGGGTAAACCGGTTTTTTCTTCGACGGGCAGGGCATCCATGTCAGCGCGCAAAGCGACGACCGGGCCCGGCTTGCCGCCACGCAAAATGCCCACCACCCCGGTATAGGCGATGCCGGTGCGGACCTCGTCAAAACCAAGTTTTTTCAGATGATCGGCCACCATTTTGCTGGTGCGCGTTTCGCGATTACCGAGCTCGGGGTGCGCATGGATATCGCGCCGCCAGGCGATCACCTTGGGCTCCACCGCCTCGATGCGGGCATCGAGCCCAGCCACGGTCTTGGCCCGCGCGACGATCGTGCCGCACGCTAAGGCAAAAAGCGCAGCCGCAGCCCCCGCCGCCAAACCCAAAGTGCGATACCGCATGACGCTCTCTCCAGCTTGCTGATACCAATGTTCACCCCCGCGACGCAGGACGCAAGAGGAGATTGCTAATGGCGGACAGGGTGTCTGCCGCACAGGCAACCGCCTCAATTCACCTCCGTTCTAAGTCGCTTGTATTATAATGATTTTTTATGCAGTACACGTCGACCTGTTCGCGCGCGTCCCTTTCCATTCGCCCCAAGCGGTGGTAGAAAGGTGGTAGGCGCGGGGGTACAGCAGGCCATCGAACCCGCCAAACAATATGCGCCCGACAAGGAGGCCAGCTATGGGTGGTGGGGTGAACAAACTAACAGCGGTGTCCCTCAAGACCAGAAAGCCGGGTTTGCATGCGGACGGCGGGGGGCTGTATCTACAGGTCACCGAGGGCCATACCGGTGAGCCGCGCCGCTCTTGGCTGTGCCGCGTCACTATTCAGGGCAAGCGGCGCGAGCTGGGGCTCGGCACAGCCCGAGACATCACGCTTGCCCAAGCGAGGGCCAAATGTGCAACCTGGCGCAGACTGGCTGCCATAGGTGTCGATCCCAAAGCACACGAAGCAGCTGAGTTTCAGGCGAAGGCGGCAAAGGCCGCCAAGGACCGGGCCAGGAGCCTCACGTTCCGCGCTGCAGCTGGGGCCTATGTCGACGCCCACGCCCCGAGTTGGAAGAGCGGTAAGCACGCCAGGCAATGGGCTGCGACGCTGGAAGCCTATGTCTATCCGATCATGGGGGATGTGTCAGTCGGTGAGGTTGACCGGGAGATGGTGCTTAAGGTGCTTGATCCAATCTGGGCGAGCAGGACGGAAACGGCGGCGCGGGTGCGTGGGCGGATCGAAAGCGTGTTGGATTGGGCCATGGTGCGGGGCTTGCGTGAAGGCGAGAACCCTGCGCGCTGGCGTGGGGCGCTCTCCAAGGTTCTGCCCGCGCGGTCGAAAATCCAGCGCCCGCAGCATCACCCGGCCATGCCCTATCGGGAGGCACCCGCTTTCATGCATGGTCTTCTGGCAACACAAAGCCCGGCGGCGTCATGCTTGGCTTTTTTGATCTTGACTGCCAGCAGGTACAACGAAGCCGCAGGCGCTACCTGGGCCGAAATGGATTTTGTCAATGCATGTTGGACTCTGCCTGCGGCGCGCATGAAGGGGAGCCGCGCCCATCGGGTGGCGCTGTCGGGGCCAGCGCTGGAAATTCTCAGGGGCCGGGTTCCTGCGGGCAATGCAGCTGGCGATTACGTGTTTGCAAGTCATTTACGCAAGGGGTGTAAGCTTTCCGATATGACATTGACCGCGATTCTCCGCCGCGCCGGGCTGCCCTACACCGTGCATGGGTTTCGCTCGACGTTTCGTATCTGGGCTGCAGAGCAGACAAGCTTTCCCCGCGAGGTCTGCGAGGCTGCGCTCGCTCATGTTAACGCCGATCGGGTCGAAGCGGCTTATATGCGCAGCGATCTGTTCGAGAAGCGGCGCGACTTAATGCAAGCGTGGGGAACCCATCTTTCGCCAATAGGTGCGGCATGAGCAGCACCGGGCCCTTGCAGATCACGAAGGCACAGGCAACGCCCGAATTGCCATCAGGGCACGGCAGAGCTCCGCAGAACGCTCCGTTGACACCAGCTGGCTGGCTGACCGCGCCGGCCGCGCTGGAGCTACACCGGAAGCAAATATTCGGGGTGAACACGCTGTCATCTGACGCACCAGGGCCTGCGCTAGACGCACAATATGAGCAGGCAGGTGTGGACTTGGTCCAGGCATTGGCCGCTGGTAAGGCCAAGTTCGAGTTTCACAGCATCAAAAGTGCCAAGCCGGTATCGGTGGACGCCGCGATCTGGCGAACGCCGGCTAGCCTTGAGCTATGGCAAGGCAACCACCTCCGCCAAGGCGATGGAAACTACACAGGCCCGGACGCAATACCTTACATTGAGAAAGCGTCCTTGGCCACATACGGAAAGGGCAAGCCGCGCACCGCTGCTACGCCGCCGGGCCAAATACAAAAAGAATTCCTCGCCGCAAAGTTTGCCGCAAGACGGGACCCAACAAACATGACGCTTGATCACAAGGAAGCGATGGAATGGGCGCGTGAACGGCTGGGAAAGGGTGCCTCAGAAGAGGAGGTCAAGAAGAAAGCCAAGAGTTTCCAGGCTCAGGCAGGGCGCATGGCGTGTGATGCCAAAGCTAAGCGCTTAGCCAGATCGCCCTCATAGACAGAACTCACGACCGCTCTCTGACATTGCGGCTAGCATGTCCTCCACGGTGACATCAGCACTCACCACCGCGTTACGCGATACAATCGGGCCGATACTGCGGTTGAGAAGCTCTTGCGCGGCAGCCAGGCGCACGGATTCAGACCGTGCGGAGCGCACGAGATGCAGTACGGCACCAAGAGCCTCACCGGCATGGATCAGGAACCGCTGCGCCAGCTCCTTGCCGATCGCCCTGGCGACGGGTGGATGCTCCAGCAGCATGGCTGCGGCGAGCACAGCCTCGGGGTCCGCAGATGTTGCGAAGCCTGCCATGCGTGCCGCCTCGGGGGCTGCGGTGGGCATGCCTCCAAGCTCGATGTAATTGCGCACGAAGGCAATGTGCTGATCTCGGATACTCAATGCGCTAGCCATTGCGGCTGGGGCAGGAAACCCAGGTGCGTAATAGTCATCGGAGAGGGCTGGATAGGGTGTCATGTCGTTCTCATGGGCCGTAACATTACAGAAAATTTATGTCTAAAATACTTCTTCTCCCCCCCCAAAAGGGGGGGAAGAAGTATAGGGGGTATGGGGGAATATACTTCCCCACTTCCTTCCCCACAACTTTCCCCGCTGCTGTTCGCCACCATACGGTTTTCAGCTCGTCCACAGTTCTTCCCCACTATACTTCCCGTCCGCCCACGTTCGCCGCCGACCCGATCTTCCCATCCTTCCCCGATTTTGGGGCCCGATTTTTCGCGCTATGGGCATCATTCGCCGCCTGCGGGACCTCCCAATCCCCGGCCTTCCGCGCTTCGCGGGACAGGTGATCTGCATTCTCAGGCGGATAATAACCGGCGGCGTGCTTGCTTCCTCCGGGAACATATTGAAGTTCACCGGCCATGACAGCATTGTCCAGGTGCCGCTTGATCTCCCTGTCGGGCACGTGTCTGGCCGTCATCCGCCGCACTTCTTGATGCATCCAGTCGGACATGCGGCCGCGCTTGGACACCGGCATCCCCTTTTCGGCAGCCTGCCCAGCCAGCCGCACCAGAAGACCCTGTATGTCGACGGATGATGTGACTGTCTCGACCGGCACAAGCGCCCCCTCATGAAATGTCAGCTTCATGGGCTCACCTCTGGCCGCGTGGTTGCGCTTGACCACTTCAAGGGTGAAGCAGTCCGCGGCGTCCTTGTCGGCGCTGATTGCCAGCCGGGCACGCGGCGCGTTGTGCCACGCGACGCTCCAGCCATCCATCTCACCGCGTGAACTGCCTGCTTGGCTAGGATGCCACGGGATTAACAGCGTGGCATCCGCCGCAGTGCAAATGCCGGCTAGCACCACCTTGATATAATGATTGACGGCATCCTCGCTGATCTTGGCCCGGCCGTTGAAACGTGCGAAGTCATAGGCGCTGTCGAGCACCAGCAGCTTGTGGCCCTTTATATTGCGCAAGGTAGCGAGCAGTTCATGATAGAACGGCGTCAGTTTGGTCTCGCCGCTTTCTTCCACTATGCAGAGCACGCTGTCCTTGCCGGAGCGAGCAAAGACAAGGCCGCCCCCAGGCGTTGGCAGGTTCAATCTTGCGCCGATCGCTTGCGTGCGCCTGGCCAGCTCATTTTGGTCATCCTCCGCTGCGACATAGACCAACGTGATGCGCTCGAAGCCCCCGTCACCCCACGGCCCACGCCCGGCGTTGAGGCAAAGACCCCATTGTAGCGCCAGGCGGCTCTTGTGGGTGCCGCCTGGACCGCACAGGAAGGTCACGATGCCCTTCTGCAAGGGCCCTGGGATCAGTTCCTCGACCGGCTTGACATCGTGATCGAGTAGTTCAGTCACAGGGATGCCGCCCAGTGTTTTGGCACCTGTATCGGAGCCGATGGGTGGTGTTGCGTTCAGCAGTTTGAACAGCTCATCCATTCCATGCTGTTTCAGGAAGTCATCCGCGCCCATTTTCGCTCCGTTCGGCCCCTGGGGGAGCCTTACGGCATGGACGTGCGCGCCTGCCATGGCGAGATCACTGGCGAGCCTCCATTCAGCATTCTGGACCGCCGGTTTATCCCCGATGTCGCTGTCGAACATGATGAAAACATGCGCCGCCTTCGCGATGATCGCTTTTATGGTCGGATGCAGGGTCTTGGTGCCGCTTTCGCGGAAGCAGTCCACACCACCAATGCCAACGGCAAGTACACCCTTCTTCCAACAGGCCAGGGCTTTCTTTTCTCCTTCCACAATGCAGATATATGGTTGGTGCCCTGACGCCGCCTGGTCATCCAGCTCTGCCATCAGACCTATCGGCACGAATATCTGCACACCGCTGTTTTTCGGCTGGTCATATCTGCGCCCCTGAAGGCCCGTGCTGAGATACCGCACACGGCAAAAAGGCTGCGGAACACCGGCTGCCGTATAGGCCACCGGTGTTCCATCAAGCCCGCAGTACGGCAGGACCAGAGCCGGCCCCGGCAGGAACCCGGGGTTCACAGCGCTGGCATCCTCTTCCGCGAACCAGCCTTGACCCTCAGCGTCATCGAGGGTCAGGCCGGATCGGGCAAGGTCAGCCTCCGCCAGGCGCATTGCCGTAGCGTTATCGTCCGATAGTGTCCGGAGCATCGAGGTAGCCTTTATACGGGAAGATGCCAATGTTGGCGTTGTGGCCCTGCTTATCTCGCCAGACACGAACCCCAAGGGCATAGGCCGCCGCAATAAACGCCCCGTTGCTGATGTAAGGGTGCCATTCTCTGTCAGTATTATCTAACCCGATACTAGCATAGAATCGCTCGGCAGAGTGCTTAAGGGCACCGCTGTCGCTCCTGCCCGTTCGCGAGTGGGTCCCGCGATGTTGTGATATATACCTTTTGGCGAGAATGAACTGCTTGACGACGTGACTCGCGGCGAAGTGGCCCCACAGAGAATGGCCCTCCTCTCCTGGTCGCCTCGCCGGCCCGAAGCCATACGCTGTCAGACCTGGATGCCTGTTCATTATCGCCAGCAGCTCGGCCTCTGCTCCGATCAACTCCTCTTGTGAGGGCGTCTTAGTAATGCCGCTCCTAGTCATTGCGCATCCCCCAATCTTGGAAGACTGGCGAGACAGGCGTCCAGGCTGGCACGGACGATGCGCGTCGCAGTCCCGATCTTGACGGCCTCGATTGCTCCATTGTTAATCAGATTGTAGAGCTTGGTTCTTCCAACGCGGGCGTAGTCACAAGCCTCCGGGACTCGTAAAAGCGCGGAAGCATTCTGAGTTGATGGCATTTGCATATTAGACCTCTATAGCCTAGCGCGGCCCGAGAACCGGAATGCCATTGTAAAATGGCCCACCGCGCAAAGCATTAAATGGCTCTATCGAGTTATTCGCGCAATGGGTATTCGCGCGCGCAGCGGTACGTTGCTGCCCGCGCGCAACTGTATTTTTGGACATTACTTTCAAATTTGCGCCGAACCAGTGAAGTTGCAGCGGTGCCGCCGCCAGTGCACGCGGTGAGATGGATGATTGGAGCGATATTACCGTGGGTTTCTAGGCAAGTTTCTATCTTCAGTGATGGGCCTCGAAATTGCGCCGCACCCCTCACGCGGGGCCTGGACGGCGCTTGCAGCTGGGCCGTGAACGACTTGGCCGCTTCAGGTTCTTCGGCTGGCCCTTCATGCGCGGTGTTGCGGGGAACTCGGCGTGGCCGGCCCGGAATTTTTTGTATATTCGGTCGCTGAGCCTACACCAAACCATAACACTTCGTTTTTCCCCCTCCCCCCCCTGGGGGGAGCGAGAAGCGCTTCAGCCTGCGCTCTCGCAATCGCGGCATGGGCAACGCTGCAGCGGGGGCACTGCGCTCGCACAGGTGCACTACCGCACCCAAAAGGTGATAGCAGCGTGGGTTCATCGGGGCGCAGGTTCGAATCCTGCACCCCACAAATGATTATAAAGGGGTTTTTCGAAACCCAAAGCACCGCAAGAACCAGAATCCATCACCCGTCGACCACCGCGTGAGTTGGCTTCCGACAAGCCAAAGCGGCCCGTCGCGGCCCGTCAGAAGGAGGTCTGGCCTGCTCGCAAGTCGCGGGCCTCAGTGGAAATTCAAGCGGAGAGTTCGGCTTCGGTCGGTACGGAGAGGAATCGCCAAATCACTGCCGTTGGGGGCAAAACCCAAGCGCGCACTGCGTCAGGTCGTATTGCGGACGTGGCTGGCCGTCCAAACGCGCGGGGTTCACACCTCATGTGGACCGCGCTCCACCACTTTCGCCGCCTCATGACAGGATTGCCAGCCTCTGCTAGCCATTTTGCAGGCGTGGAGGTTCCCGGGTGGCGCAGCATTCCATCTTCATTGGCTATCGGCGGGTCGACACCGGCGGCGACGCGGGCCGCATCTTTGATCGGCTTGAAGGAAAGTTCGGCCAGGGCCGTGTTTTCAAGGACGTCGATTCCATCCCGCGCGGGGTGAAGTTCCGCGACTATGTGCCGACCATCATCGTTCAATGCAGCGTGTTCCTGGCGCTTATCGGGCCGGACTGGGTCAACGCCCAGGACGAACATGGCCGCCGCCGGCTGGATGACGAAGACGATCTGGTCCGTATTGAAATCGAAACAGCTCTACGCACGCCGGGGGTGCAAGTGATCCCGGTGCTGGTCGCCGGTGCTGCAATGCCAAAGCACGCCGATCTTCCGCAAAGCTTGCACCCCATTGCCGACATCAACGCCGCCCAGATGCGCCGCGACCCGGACTTCAACGTGGATATTGGGCGGCTGATCCGGGATTTGGAAATGGGCGCCCAAACGGGCAAGGTCGTCGTCGATGCGCCTTCCCCGGCGGGCCACCGCATCGCTTGGCAGAAGATCAGCAACAGCCTCGATCTCCAGACCTATGTGGACTTTGAACGGTACTACCCGGGGTCTGAGCACCTGATCGATGCCGCGCGTCATCGCCGGCAAATCGAAGCGTGGGAGAAAGCCGACAAGTCGGATCGCGCTACGCTGCATCGCTTTGATCAAGTCGATTACTTCCAGGCCATTCGTGATGCAGCGACGCCGCTTTTGAAGGCGGCGATGGCCCGCGAAGTGGCGGAGGCCGAAGCGGCTCGGAAGGCTGAAGAAGAGCGCCTTGCCAAGGCTCGCCGGGCGGCGGAAGCTGCCAAAGCGGGTCGTCCATTATTGGAGCGCGCCTTCCCCATCGAGCTGCCCGGCGTTTCCGATTGGCCCAATCCGCAGATGATCGCCATCCCGCCGGGGCGGTTTATGATGGGGGCGCCAGCGACCGAGCAAAGCAGCGACGATGACGAGCGACCGCAGCACGAGGTGCGGATCGATTACGCTTTCGCGCTCGGCCAGCACACGGTGACGGTCGACGCATTCAAGGTATTTGTGGCGGAAACCAACCATGACACGGGCAAGAGCGCTTATGTCTGGAACGGCAAAGAGTGGAAGGACACCCCGGGCAAGGGGTGGCGCGACCCTGGCTTTGCGCAAACCGGCGCCCATCCGGTGTGCTGTGTGAACTGGCAAGACGCCCACGCCTTTTTGGCCTGGCTGAACAAGAAAGCGGGCCTTGCGGGCCGCCCAGACGCTTACCGCCTGCCTTCTGAAGCGGAATGGGAATATGCCTGCCGCGCGGGGACGAATACGCCGTTTAGCTTCGGCGACACGATCTCCACCGCCCAGGCCAATTACGACGGTAATCATACCTATGGTGCCGGCAAAAAGGGCGAGTATCGGCAAAAAACCTTGCCGCTTGGCTTCTTCCCGGCCAATCCCTTCGGCCTGTGCGACATGCATGGCAATGTCTGGGAATGGTGCGAGGATTGTTGGAACGGTAGTTACAACGGCGCCCCAAGTGATGGCTCGGCCTGGACAACTGGAGATTGCTCTCGGCGTGTTCTTCGCGGCGGTTCTTGGAACGACTATCCACTGGATCTCCGTTCCGCGAACCGGAACTGGTACAATCCAACCAGCCGGGACAACAGCGGGGGTTTCCGTTTGGCCAGGACCGTTTTTCTTACCCCTTGAACCTTCACCCCTTTTACCGCCTCGCGAATGCGAGGCCTTCGGCGAAGCCGTACTTGGGTCTCGCCGAAGGCGAGTCGATTTTCATTTTGAAATCGGGCGACTCGACAGAAGTTAACGGCGATGCGTTTTGAAGCCTCGACCTTTTGTCGCCTTCGTTTCCGGCCGGGTTCAGCCCGCCCGGCGGCGCATCCCTGGCCGGCCCCTTGCTCTCGGCGTGTTCTTCGCGGCGGTTCTTGGAACAACAATCCACAGAATCTCCGTTCCGCGAACCGGAACAGGAACAATCCAACCAACCGGAACAACAACAGGGGTTTCCGTTTGGCCAGCACGCTCACCGGCAGAATCGTGAAGGTCATGGCCTTCAAGAGCGACCACGAGCTGCGTCCAGGGCCGGTCATGATGATCAAGCGCCGGAGTGGTTCCGGCGTGGTAGGCGCGCCGCCGTCTTGCGGGACATATGGGCCCGGACGGCGGCCGCCGTACCCCAATCCTCAACCATGACCGCCGCCCGCCGCTTTGGCGCAGCCCTTGAGGCGCTCCATGTGTTCATCGCCTGGGCCGCGCCCGTGGTGGAGGGCTTTCCGCGCGGCTACAAATTCACTTTGGGCGACCGCATCGCCGCCACCGGCCTGGACACGCTGGAGCGCTTGATCGAGGCCACCTATGATCGCGACCGCGCCAAACCGCTCGCCGCCGCCAACCTCGCCATCGAAAAGCTGCGCCATTTGTTCCGGCTGGCGTTGACGCTGAAGGCCATCGACGAGCGCCGCTACGAACACGCCGCCCGCAGTCTCGACGACATCGGCCGGCTGATCGGCGCCTGGAAGAAATCCAGCGCCGCCCATGATGCGCGCGATGGCGAAGCGTCGTGACCACGTGTTCCCCCGCATCGCCAGTTTCCAGGCGCTGCGGCGGGCTGCGAAGAAAGCGCTGTTATCGAAACGCAAAAAGCCCGGCGCTGCGGCGTTTGCCGCAGAGCTGGAACGCGAGCTTCTGTAGCTGGAGCGGGAATTGCTCGGTGGCCGCTACAAGCCCGGCGGCTATGTCGAGATCGAGCTGTTTGACCCCAAGCATCGCATCGTCTCCGCCGCGCCGTTCCGTGACCGGGTGGTGCATCACGCGCTAATGGCGCAGGTGGGCCCCATCTTCGAGGCGGGCTTCATCGCGCACAGCTTCGCCAACCGCACCGGCAAGGGCACGCACCGGGCGATCGAAGCCTATGAGCGCCATCGTGATCGCCATGCCTTCGTGCTGCGCTGCGATGTGTTCCGCTTCTTCCCGGCGATCGACCACGAAATCCTCAAAGCCGATTTCCGCCGCCGGATAGCGTGCGCGCCAACGCTGGCGCTGCTCGACAGGATCGTTGACGGCTCCAATGCCCAGGAGTCGGTGATCCAGCATTTCCCAGGCGATGATCTGTTCACGCCCTATGAGCGCCGCCGCGGCCTGCCGATCGGCAATCTCACCAGCCAATGGTTCGCCAACATTTTCCTTGATCGGTTGGATCATTTCTGTGCCGAGAAACTGGGTGCGCCGTATCTGCGCTATGTCGATGACTTCGCGCTGTTCGCGGATGACGTGGCGACGCTGGAGGCGTGGCGCGACCGGATCGAAGCTTTCCTCGCCAAGCGACGGCTCAAACTCCACCCGCGCAAGACCTTCATGGTCCCAACATCCGAGCCGGCCAATTTCCTTGGCTACGAACTCCACGCTGACGGTCGCCGCCGGATGCCGGAGGCGAATGTGGCCCGCGCGCGCAACCGCCTGCGCGGGATCAAGGATCGGCTGAAGGCTCGAACCATCACGGTTGAACAGGCCCGCGCGCAAGTGCAAGCTTGGCGGGCGCAGGCTGATTTCGCCCATGCTGAGCATTTGCAGCGGGCGATGCTGCAAGGCCTGCCGAAGGATGTGCGTAAGCGGCCGAAAGGCCAGCGCAAACGGCGGCGGAAGGGCAGCTAAGCCTGGGGGAGCGGTGGCCGCCGTCCGGGCCCTTGCCTTCGCGACTGAAGGGTCGTCCCGCAAGACGGCGGCGCGCCTACCACGCCGGAACCACTCCGGCGCTTGATCGTCATGGCAAGCCCACCCGGCCGCTTGCGGCCGGGATGGTTTTTAAGTCGCCGATTTCGCAACGCGAAATCGGTGGGACGCAGCTCGTGGTCGCTGTCGGTGCCCCTGAGCACCGCCATTCTGCCACCGAAATCCGGCCTGCCGGACTTTGTCCAATCATTGGATGCCCGGATCGACAGGCCGATCCGGTGGAGCGTGCTGGCGAGACGGAAACCTAGATTGTTGTTCCGGTTCGTTGGTGTATTCCTGTTCCGGTTGGCCGAACGGAGATTCTGTGGATTGTTAATCCAAGAGCCGCCGCGATTGACCCGGTTGGCATTATGGGACCCGCCAGGGGAAACATGCGCTTCCTTTAATAACCTGCCTGATTCCGCGCCGTCCAAAAAGGCAGGAAGTCAAAAAAATCCCGCCAAAGGGGCTTCGCCCCTTTGGAAACCCCACGCGCAGACAAGCTGCGCGCGTAAAAATGCAGGGGGTTATAATGTCCTGGCCAAACGGAAACCCCCGATGATGTACCGGATGGTTGGATTGTTCCTGTTCCGGTACGCGGAACGGAGAAACTGTGGATAGCTGTTCCAAGAACCGCCGCGAAGAACACGCCGAGAGCAATCCCCGGTTGTCCAGGCCGAGCCATCGCTCGGCGCGCCATTGTAGCTGTCGTTCCAACAATCCCGCGTCCATTCCCAAACGTTACCGTGCACGTCGAACAGCCCGAAAGGATTGGCGCGTTTGCCGCCCACCGGTTGCGTGCGACTGCCCGAATTGCTGGCGAACCAAGCATAGGTGCCAAGCTGGCTCTCGCCATCACCGAAGCTCCAGCGGCCGGAGGTGTTCCCACGCGCCACGTATTCCCACTGCGCTTCGGTCAAAAGGCGATAGGTCTTGCCGGTTCGCTGCGACAGCCATGTAGCGTAAGCTTCAGCATCCGCCACATTCACGCATGTCGCCGGATCGCGATCACTCTGGTTGAAGCCCGGGCTACGCCACGTGCAATACGTGTCGCCGGTCACTTGCTGGTCTTTCCGCCCTGTGGCGGCGACAAACGCGGCATACTCGCCGCGCGTCACTTCAAACCGGCCGACAGCGAACGCGCTTAGCCGCACGTCCCGCGCCGGCTTTTCGCCGGACTGATCGCTTGCGTCGTCCCCCATCAGGAACGTGCCGCCAGGCAGCGCCACCATTTCGGGGCAGTTCTCGCATTCGCGGAACAGCGCAAAGTCTGGCAGGCTGGAGGGGTCAGCCACCAGAGGCGCCCGCGTGTTGGCGGGTGTATTGCGGGCGTCGAGGGAGGCGATGCGCGGCGGCGATGTTGGCGGGCTCACGGGCGGGGTCAGCGCCGCAATCCGTTGGCGGGCGCGTGAGGCGTTTGGGCCATTGGGATAGCGGCGGAGATAAGCGTTGTAGCCGCCTATGCCATCGGCATCCTGGGCAATGCTCCAGGCCGCCGCCTCTTCCGCCGCTGGATCGGCGCGCACCACGGGCAGGGGCGGCGGGCTAACGCGCACCGGTGGGGCAACAGGCGGTAACACGGGTGGCAATGGCAGCGGCGAAGTGAGTCGAGAAAGCGCTGCGCGCGCCGTTTGCGCTTCTGGCTCGCATTGCTGCGCCGCGGGAAGGCCCAGCAAGCGCACCAGCGCCGCACGGTCTCTTTGCGCGACGGCCGCGTTGACTTGATTGTACAAGTTGCTGCACCGGGCGCTGGATTGGGCCTGCGCATTGGTTTGCACCAACAACGCGCAAAACCCAGCCAAAGCCGTCGCGGCGATTATCAACCGCATGGTGTAAACTCCGAAACCGCGCCGTCTGTACCTTGCTTCAGTTGCAAGTTGACTCCCGCGCGCCGCAACCAGGCACCATCAGCCAGCGTCACCCATCCGCCACCAACACCGACAACGGCGATGCCATCACGAACCGCTCCATAGCTGAGCGCCAAGCCGCCTGGCTCGACGCTGACCACCAGCGCGCCCGCTTCGCAATTGCCAAGGCCGACTTCATTCCAGCGCCCCACCAATTCCAACGCCGCTTGCCTGGGTGTTAGCGGCGGCGGCGGCGGTGCTGGTTTGGCTAGCCACGCGAAGGCGCCAGCAATGGCCGCGAATACCAGGCCAGTAGTCAGCAGCGCGCCCGGCCCGGCGCCTTTGCGGATCGTGACGCCGCCGGCCGCCTCATCAGCCGCACTCAGGCGCTCGGCCAGCTTCTCCATCTTCAGCGCCAAGGGATCGATATGGTTCGTTCGCGCCCAGCGCAACAAGGGTGCCGCGCCCTCGCCCAAAGCTCTGGAATAGCTGGCGATCCCCGGCCGGCCGGTCAGCTCGCCGATCCGCTCCAGCACTTTCAGCCAGCCAGGGTGATCGTCGGCGAACGCCTCGTCAAAAAGGGTTTCGTAATGGGTTGCGCGGAAGGCGATGGGCAGTTCGCACGGTGCCAATTGCGCTGCCGCCAGCACGCCGCGCTCCTTGCCGATGCCCGCCTCGTTGCGCACCCAATCGCTTTCGACGCTGGTGGGGGACCACAGCACCAGAACGGCCTTGGCCTTCTTGATGGCGCTTTCGATCTCGCGGTCAAAGCTCTTGCCCGAGGGCAGGCGCGCATCAAACCATACGTCGAGATTTAGCGCCTTGAGCTTGTTGGCGATCCGCTCGCACCGCGCCCGCTCCTCGCGCTTATAGGAAATGAAAACGTCCACCACGCGCCCCGCCCCGCTGATTGTTGAGACTTGGTTAGCATTGCCCGGATGGCGAGTCATCAGGGGCGGGTGCGCTGGGGGGGGGGGCACTGCCGACAAGGTCGTTTCGGAGCGAGGCCGAACGGTCGCCTTCTGCCCCCAACCTGTGAATCCAGCCCCCGGCCCCAGCCGAAGCCGAAGGCCGACATTCCCCAACGCGGCGCACCTTGCCCGCTCGCCCCCGCTGCAATGGGTGCCTAATTCACGCGAT
>JAKFWI010000062.1 GCA_021731965.1 Hyphomonadaceae bacterium
GTTTTAACGGAATTTATCCCCAGCGGGCGGCGATGCTTCCTGCCTGGGCCAACACGGCTTCATCCTCGGGGCGCTGCGCCTCGAAATAGCCGGGCGCTTGATAATAGACGGCCAAGGCCAGAGGCGGCTGGCCGGGCGGAAACGCGATGGCGATATCATTGATTTGATTGGAGCTTCCGGGGTTGATGCCCGTGCCTGTCTTGTGGCCCATGGCCCAGGCGCTGGGCAAGCCGGCGCGCATCCATTCTAGCCGTCTTGCGCGCAAAGCACGCTTCTAAATTTTTATGGTAAGGATAGTCACGGTGGGGTATATTGGCGATCGGCCCAATGAGGAGGCATGCAATGCTTTTTCCCGGTGTTCGCTCCTACCAGGTCCAGCTCCCGTTAACTGCAGTTTTGCTTTGGGCTTTGGTAGGGCTTTCAAGCATCGCTGCTGCGCAAGAATCCGCGCCCGCAGCGCCTCCCCTTGTGGAAGGCGCTGCATCGCCGCCGCTGGATATTATGAGCCGGCCTTTTTCCGATCTGGGCTCAACCATTGATGTCTATGCCAAGGCAAACGGCGTGACGCGTGGCGAAGCGGTTCGTCGGTTTGCGCGAATTCAGGCAGCTATCCGTCTGGCTGAAAGGCTGGAAAGTCAAGAACGAGGAAACTTCGCTGGATTGGAAATCACGCACGGGGCTAATTTCCGGATTACAACGCGATTTAAAGATGATCCCGTGGGCTCGTTCCGCCGTCACGGCAGGGGGTTTGGGCTAGATTTAGACAAGGAAACCATCTCTGAAAGTTCAGCGTACTCTTTGCAAGATTTGATAACGGTGAAAGCGCGTATCGACGAAATCGCGCGAACAGCTAATTTGGATGCGATTGTGCAGCTAGCCGGGCGGGGAGGTCTGGATATCGTCGTTCTGGACCGTGCCGCGTTTGACGCTGCTTTGCTAAGTGCTGGGTACGCGCTTCCAGATTATGCACACGTCGTGGTTCGGCCGCGCCTTTTTGAGGATAAATCCTTGGTCACAGCTGGCAATCAAATCACATTGCGTGATCAAGCAGCACAATACACTTGCACTTCTGGCTTCGCTATTCGTGAGCGCGCTACAAGCGCAATCGGCTTCGCAACCGCCGGCCATTGTCGAAACACGGCAGTTTCCGCCGTTGGGGTGTCTCCAGACGCGGCGAATTTGTTGTTTAGCGATGCGCGTGGCGAGCGATTGATTAATGGAATGGATTTTCAATGGCACTCAGTTAGCCCGCCTCACGCTGTGTCGGCCTCGATCAACACCTATGGCGGAAGCTTTCCCAGGATATTGTCTTACTCGCTGACGTCATCATTCAGAGCGAACATGCCGGTTACGGTTTTGGGCGCAACTACGAAGCGGCCGATGTCGGCCTATTTGGTGAGTACATTGGGCTATGCCCTCGGTGGTTTTGGGTGCTGCTTCTACCATTTAAAGCCAACATATTATGATGACATCTTGGTGGCTAGTGGAGACAGCGGTGGCGTGGTGTATAGTGGAAATACTGCTGTGGCGATCATAAAGGCAGGTACAGGTTTGAATTTAAACGATATGTATTTTATGCCCATACAAGCGGTTGTAAATGCTGGATACGATATCATCGCGGCGACAAATTAAATGACAATTATCCGCTTTGCCGTGCTCGCTCTGACGGCGCTTGTTGCTGGCTGCGGTCAACAGCCGCGCTCACCGGAGTTTCCATTGCTGCGCGTAAAAGAGCGGGCCCAGTTTTATAACCTTGAGGCAACGAGCGGCGTTCTTGCGCGCTCTGGCAACTGCCTTGTTCTGGAAGGTGTCTCGTTGGTCTGGCCTTTTGACTCTGAAGCGGACGTCTCCAGTAACGGCGAAATCAAGATCTCGAGTGCATTCTTTCGTGCGTCGGTCAAAGTCGGGCGGCGCATCTCAATCGGTGGATCAACTCCTGATGCTGCGGAGGTGGCAATCGGCAACACGGCCTGGGAGAATCTCGAGCGCAGCGGCTGTCGCCCCCCATATTATATGGTGGGGCGATTCCACGAAATCCCCGCGGCCAACTGAAATCTCTGATCCTGGCCGCCAGTTTCCGATCGCACACGGGGTCGAAAGCCGATGGGCGCGGCCGATGGCATGACGGAGGGGTCGTCATCCCACCGGGCCGAAGGCATCGGTGGGATCCATCGGCATGGATGCCACCGATCCGCGCTGCGCGCGGCCAGTGGCATGACGCAGGGTTGGGTGGCGGTTACTTCGTGATCCCACCGGGCCGAAAGCGGTGTGCGCTATCCCCAGCGGGCGGCGATGCTTCCTGCCTGGGCCAACACGGCTTCATCCTCGGGGCGCTGCGCCTCGAAATAGCCGGGCGCTTGATAATAGACGGCCAAGGCCAGAGGCGGCTGGCCGGGCGGGAACGCGATGGCGATATCATTGATTTGATTGGAGCTTCCGGGGTTGATGCCCGTGCCTGTCTTGTGGCCCATGGCCCAGGCGCTGGGCAAGCCGGCGCGCAAGCGCCTCTCACCCGTTCGCGTGGCGCGCATCCAGGCCAGCAGCTTGGCGCGGGATGCGGGGCTGAGGGCATCGCCGGTTGTCAGCGTCAGGATCGTGCGGGCCATGGCCTGGGGCGTGGTCGTATCGCTGCCATCCGGCGAGCTGGTTAGCTGCAATCGATCGAGATAGTGATCGAGGCGTGTGGTGGTATCGCCTTGGCTGGCCAGCCAGGCCGTCAACATGGATGGGCCGCCCAAGCGGCGCAGCAGCAGCTCTCCGGCGGTATTATCGCTGGTGACTTGCGCCGCGCGCGCCAGATCCTCGATGCTCAATGCACCCTCACCAACGCGCGCCTGCGTCACGGGCGAATTGCCCAGCACATCCTGCTTGGAATATGGCAGGCGCTCCGAAAGGGCGATCTGCCCCTGATCGGCCGCCCACAGCACCATCGCCGCAAGTGGCAGCTTGAAGGTGGAGCAGAGCGCGAAGCGCTCACTGAGGCGGTGGCCGCGCGCCTCCCCCCCAAGGGAAATCATGGCCACGCCAAGGCGCCCGCCGGCTTTGGCCTCCAGCGCCTGGATTTCGGCCGCGAAACGATCGCCGCTCAAAGTGGGGGTCTTTGCGTGCGCGGGGGCGGCGCTGGCGGCGATTGCAGCGAGGCTGGTCAACAAAGCGGTGCGGCGGGTCAGATTGGGCATTGGGGCTCTCCAAGATTTGGTGATGGGAAAATGCAAAGGCTCGCCAGCCGGCGCAACGCATGATATTTGGGCGGCGTCCATACTTATTCTCATGGCCATCGCATGCCGCTGAACGCAGTCTCCCTGAACGCCTTGCGGGCATTCGATGCCGCCGCCCGCCATCTCAGCTTCACGCGCGCCGCGGAGGAATTGTGCGTGACGCAGGCGGCCGTCAGCCATCAGGTCAAGGCGCTGGAGGGGCAATTGGGGGTCGCGCTGTTTCGCCGCACCACGCGCGGGCTGGTGCTCAGCGACGAGGGGATGGCCCTGGCCCCGATCGCGGCCGATTGCTTCGAGCGCTTGGGCGACATGTTGGAGGCTTTGGCGCAAGGCGGCCCCCGCGAAGTGTTGACCATCAGCGTGGTGGGAACCTTCGCCATCGGCTTCCTGCTGGAGCGGCTGGCCGATTTCCGGGCCCACCATCCGCGCATTGATTTGCGGGTTTTAACTAATAATAACAAGGTGGACGTCTTTGGCGAAAGCCTGGATTGTGCCATACGATTTGGGGATGGCGCCTGGCGGGGAATCGAAGCGCTGGCGTTGCTGGAGGCGCCGATCGCGCCCATGTGCGCCCCGGCTCTGGCGCAAAATCTGCGCGCTCCCGAGGATTTGGCGCGCTGCGTGCTGCTGCGATCCTATCGGGCGCAGGATTGGCCGGCTTGGTTCAAGGCGGCGCGCGTTTCTGGCCTCGCGGCGCGCGGGGCGATGTTTGATTCCTCCTCGCTAATGGTGCAGGCCGCGCAGTTCGGCGAAGGCGTGGCTTTGGCACCGCCCTCGATGTTTCGGCGCGAATTGCAATCGGGGCAATTGATCCAGCCCTTCGATATCGAGGCCATGGTGGGCGGATATTGGTTGACGCGGCCGGCCTCCAAGGAGGTTTCGCCGGCCTTGGCCTGTTTTTCCGCTTGGTTGAGCGCGGCGTGCGCCGTCAACGGCTCAACCCCCCGCAATCTCGCGTGAGGGCGTTGCGCCCGGGCGCAACGCCGCCTATGCCGTGCAGGGAGCGTGCGTAGGGCCGGTTCGATCGATCCGGCCCGCTCACGCTTCCTTGTCTGTGGCGGAAGTTTGCGTGCAATGACCGATTATCTGGCGAATTACCTCCCCATCCTGATCTTTTTCGGCATCGCCGCGGCCATGGGCGTGGGCTTTATCCTGATCCCTTGGTTGATCGCGCCCAAAAGCCCAGATTCTGAGAAGGTCAGCGCCTATGAATGCGGCTTCAATGCCTTTGATGATGCGCGGATGAAGTTTGACGTGCGCTTTTACCTGGTTTCCATCCTGTTCATCATTTTCGATTTGGAAATCGCGTTTTTGTTCCCCTGGGCCTTGACCCTGACGGGGGCGGGCCATGAGCAGGCGGTGTTCGCGCTCTGGTCCGGGCTGGCATTTTTGGGTGTGTTGACGATTGGCTTGATCTACGAATGGCGCAAGGGTGCCCTGGATTGGGAGTGAGCGAGTGAGCGGGCAAACCATTTTGGCGGCGGGTGCGGCCGGCCATTCCGGCGTGGAGGGCGCGGCCCGGATCGACGCGGATGACCCGACTTTCAAGGCCGTCCAGCGCCAGCTGGCCGACAAGGGCTTCATGGTGGCGGCCGCCGATGATCTCATCCAATGGGCGCGCACCGGCTCCTTGATGTGGATGACGTTTGGCCTGGCTTGCTGCGCCGTGGAGATGATTCATGTGGCCATGCCGCGCTATGACGTGGAGCGCTTCGGGGCCGCCCCGCGCGGCAGCCCGCGCCAAAGCGATGTGATGATCGTGGCCGGCACCTTGACCAACAAAATGGCCCCGGCTTTGCGCAAGGTGTATGATCAAATGCCAAACCCGCGCTATGTCATCTCCATGGGCAGCTGCGCCAATGGCGGGGGCTATTATCATTACAGCTATTCGGTGGTGCGCGGCTGTGACCGGGTTGTGCCGGTGGATATTTATGTGCCCGGCTGCCCGCCATCGGCCGAGGCGCTGCTTTATGGAATTTTGCAATTGCAGCGCAAAATTCGCCGCGAAGGGACGATCGAGAGATGAGTGCCTTGCCCGCTTTAGCCCCGCTGGAAGCTGTGGCCGCGCGCGTGCGCCAGGTCATGGGCCCGGCCGTTTTGGGCAGCCATATCCAGCACGGGGAGCTGACCATCCTCGCCGAGGCGCAATCCATGCCGGCCTTGGCCATGTTCTTGCGTGATGACAGCGCCTTGCTGTTTCGCTGCCTGGTCGATGTGTGCGGGGCCGATTATCCGAGCCGGCCGGCCCGTTTCGATGTCATCTACCACTTCCTTTCGCTGCACAAAAACTTGCGCCTGCGCGTAAAAATCGAGGCCCAAGAGGGCGCGGCCGTGCCCAGCCTGACGGGCGTGTTCGCCAATGCCGATTGGTATGAGCGCGAAGCCTTTGACATGTATGGCATCTTGTTTTCCGAGCACCCGGATCTGCGCCGCATCCTCACCGATTACGGTTTCACCGGGCACCCCTTGCGCAAGGATTTCCCGGTCACGGGCTATGTGGAGCTGCGCTATGATGTCGATCAGGCGCGCCTTGTCTATGAGCCGGTGAAATTGCAGCAGCAATATCGCAAATTCGATTTCCTCAGCCCCTGGGAGGGGATGACCATGACGCTGCCTGGGGATGAGAAGGCTCGCGGCGGGGAAACACGCTGATGGCCGATGATCTTGTAGCCGCCCCGCCAGCGAGCCCTGAAGCAGCCAATTCCGCTGCGGCGAGCGCCAAGAATTTGGCGCGGCTGGAGCAAGAGCGCACCTTCACCATCAATTTCGGACCCCAGCACCCGGCGGCGCACGGCGTGTTGCGCCTCATCCTGGAGCTGGACGGCGAAATTGTTGAGCGGGTGGATCCCCATATCGGCTTGCTGCACCGCGGCACGGAAAAGCTGATGGAGGATAAGACCTATCTCCAGAACATCCCGTATTTCGATCGGCTCGATTATGTCGCGCCGATGAATCAGGAGCACGCCTTCTGCCTGGCCATCGAGAGGCTGGCCGGCATCGCAGTGCCGCGGCGCGCCCAGATCATCCGGGTGTTGTTTTGTGAGATCGGCCGGCTGCTTTCGCATATCCTCAATGTCACCACTCAGGCGCTGGATGTGGGCGCGCTGACGCCGCCCACTTGGGGCTTTGAAGAGCGCGAAAAGCTGATGGAGTTTTATGAGCACGCCTCGGGCGCGCGCCTGCATGCCAATTATTTCCGCCCCGGCGGGGTGCGCCAGGATCTGCCGGGTTATCTGATCGAATCGATCGAGGCCTTTTGCCACACCTTCCCCAAGGTGCTCGATGATATCGATACGCTGCTCACCGAAAACCGCATTTTCAAACAGCGCAATGTCGATATCGCGGTGGTCAGCCCCGATGAGGCCATCGCCTTGGGCTTTTCCGGTGTCATGCTGCGTGGCTCTGGCCATGCCTGGGATTTGCGCCGCGCCCAGCCCTACGAAATCTACAGCGAACTGGATTTCAAAATCCCGGTGGGCCGCAACGGCGATTGCTGGGATCGCTATCTTTTGCGCATGGATGAGATGCGCGAAAGCGTGCGCATCATGCTGCAATGCCTTGCCTTGCTGCGCAAAACGCCCGGCCCGGTTTTGCCGGAAAGCTCCAAATTTGCGCCCCCTCAGCGTGCGGACATGAAATCCTCGATGGAGGCGCTGATCCATCATTTCAAGCTGTTTACCGAGGGATTCCACGTGCCGGCGGGGGAGGTCTATACTGCGGTCGAGGCCCCCAAGGGAGAATTTGGCGTGTATCTCGTCGCTGATGGCAGCAACAAGCCCTATCGTTGCAAGATTCGCGCGCCCGGCTTTCCGCATCTGGCGGCCATGCATCAATTGTCCAAAGGTCATATGCTGGCCGATGTTTCGGCAATCCTTGGCACCTTGGATATCGTGTTCGGTGAGATCGATCGGTGATTGGCTTGGGTGTAGAACTCGCGGCGCTGGTGGTGGTGACCGCTTTCGTGATCATCGCTGCCGAGTTGCGCTTGAAGCCGGAATACGTGCAAGACAGCGTAAAGCTGGTGCGCGTTGGTGCTGCCATCCATGGGCTGTCACTGGGGCTGTTCATTGGCTTTGTGCTGCTGCCTTTGCGAGCCATTGCTGCTGCCGCTGCAGACACGCAGGGCCTGACGGATTTTGAGCGCACGGCTTTGGCATTTTCCTTCGCCCCCTGCCTCATCCTGTTTATCCTGCTGCGCCGGGGGGCGTTATCGCGCTTTGCGCTGATCGGGCGGCCGCTGCGCGCCTATCGCCGCGCTTCGCTGCGCCAGCAGATCGCGGCCTCGCAAGACACCCTGGCGCGCCTGACGGCCTTGGACAAGGCAGGCGAGCCAGCGCCGCTATTTTCGGTTCCAGAACGCCAAGGCACGCCGCTATGAGCACCCGCCGTCTGCATCATGATCAGCCGCAAAGCTTTGCTTTCAACGCGGCCAGCATGGAAACCGTCCGCTTTTGGCTGGCCAAATACCCGGCCGATCGCCAGCGCTCGGCGGTGATCCCCTTGCTGTGGCTGGTGCAAAAGCAAGAGGGCTGGGTGAGTGAGCCGGCCATCCGCCTTCTGGCGCAGATGCTGGATATGCCGCTCGTGCGGGTTTTGGAGGTGGCCACCTTCTACACCATGTTCCATCTGCACCCCGTGGGCCGCCACCATCTGCAAGTGTGTGGCACGACGCCCTGCATGCTGCGCGGTTCGGAGGCGTTGAAGGATGTGTGCGCGCGGCGCGTTGGCGCGAAGCACACCCCCACTGCGGATGGCTTGCTGAGCTGGGAAGAGGTGGAATGCCTGGGGGCATGCGTGAACGCGCCCGTGGTGGCCATTGATGATTATTACCACGAAGATTTGACGCCCGAGACGCTGGAGGCGCGCATTGACTTGTTGCAGCGCGGGGAAAAAATCGCCGCGGGCTCTGCCATCGGCCGCAGCGCCAGCGCCCCCGAGGGTGGCTCATCGGTTTTGACCGATCCCAGCTTGTATGACGGCTCCTTGGCCGCGCCTATGGCTTTGCCCAATCGGCCAATTCCTGCCCCGGCGGCCGGCTGATGCCCCCTTGGCTGCGCATCCTTCTGGTGGGTTTGGTGGTTTGGGCCTTGCTCAGCCTGCTGTTTTCGCTCCTGCGCCTGGCGGCGGTATTGGGCGGATTGCTGGCTTTGCCGCTGGCGCTGGTGGCCGGTTATCTGGTGTGGAAGAAAGGCGGGTTTTCATGACCATGCCGCCTTCAGACCCGTTTTATGCGAAACGCCGTTTGCCGTTTCCGGAGCACATCTCGTTGGCGCAAAGCGGGGGCAAGCGCATCGGGCTGTTTTTGCTGCTGATTGCTGCTTTGTTGTGTGCGGCCGCGACCTATTATTCGCTTGTGGTGCGGGGGCTGGCGCTGGGCACGCCGGAAGTCCTGACCCCGGGCTTTGGCTGTTTTTATTTCTGCGTGCGCTTTTTTTTGGCAATGCGCCCGCGGCTGCACTCGTGATGCTGATTGAGATGTCTTATGCTTGCTGATCAAGATCGCATTTTCCTCAATCTTTTTGGGCTGCAGGATTGGCGCCTGGAGGCAGCAAAGCGCCGCGGTGCCTGGAATGCCACCAAGGATATGCTCGATTGCGGGCGTGATTGGATTATCCAGCAGTTGAAGGATAGCGGGCTGCGCGGGCGCGGCGGGGCCGGCTTTCCCACCGGGCTGAAATGGTCCTTCATGCCCAAGGAGGTGAAGGAGCGGCCGCATTATCTGGTGGTCAATGCCGATGAATCCGAGCCCGGCACCTGCAAGGATCGTGATATCATGCGCCATGATCCTCATTTGCTGATTGAGGGCTGCCTCTTGGCCTCTTTCTCCATGCGCGCCCATGCCTGCTACATCTATTTGCGCGGCGAATATGTCCATGAGCGCGAAGTCATGGAAGCGGCCGTCAAGGAGGCCTATGCGGCCAAGCTGATCGGCAAGGATAACATCCATGGCTGGGATTTTGATTGTTATATCCACCATGGGGCCGGGGCCTATATTTGCGGCGAAGAAACCGCATTGCTGGAAAGCTTGGAGGGCAAAAAGGGCCAGCCGCGCCTGAAGCCGCCTTTTCCCGCCAATGTCGGGCTGTATGGCTGCCCCACCACCGTGAACAATGTGGAATCCATCGCCGTGGCCCCCACGATTTTGCGCCGCGGGGCCAAATGGTTCGCGGCCATCGGCCGGGCCAATAACACGGGCACCAAGGTGTTTTGCCTTTCCGGCCATGTGAACCGGCCCTGCAATGTCGAAGAGGCCATGTCCATCCCGCTCAAAACGCTTCTGGAAGAGCATGCGGGCGGCGTGCGCGGGGGCTGGGGCAATCTCAAAGCGGTGATCCCTGGCGGCTCTTCCGTGCCAATGATCACGGCCGAGCAATGCGAAACCGTGCTGATGGATTTCGATGCGCTGAAGGAGCTGAAATCTGGCCTCGGCACCGCGGCCGTGATCGTCATGGATCAGAGCACGGATGTGGTGCGCGCCATTGCCCGCATCGCCTATTTCTACAAGCACGAAAGCTGCGGCCAATGCACGCCTTGCCGGGAGGGCACGGGCTGGATGTGGCGCGTGCTGGAGCGCATGGCCCGCGGCGAGGCGCAAATGCGTGAGATCGATCTGCTGCTGGATGTGGCCAGCCAAGTGGAGGGGCACACGATTTGCGCCCTGGGCGATGCCGCCGCCTGGCCCATCCAGGGGCTGATCCGCCATTTCCGCCCCGAGATCGAGGCGCGCATCGAGCGTTATCGCAGCGCCAAAGGCATCCACGCCGTGCAAAGCGTCGCAGCAGAATAGCAAAGACCGATCAGCGCTGCAGCTTTACCTCGCCGCCTTGCACCACCAGGCGAATTTGCCGCAAGACCTGGATGTCGCTGCCGGGATCGCCCTTGACCGCGATGACATCCGCCAAATAGCCCGGCGCGATGCGGCCCACGCTGGGCTCCAGGCTCACGATCGCGCCATTGGTGGCGGTCGCGGCGCGCAGCGCCTGCGTGGGCGTGGCCCCATAGGCCACCATCAATTCCAGCTCCAAAGCGTTATCGCCATGGCGAAACACCCCCACATCCGAGCCATTGCACAAGATCACGCCGGCTTTACGGGCCCGCGCAAAGCTTTGCCGCTTGGCCTTGAGGCGGGCGGGTTCGTCCTGCGCGGACCCGCCCCAGCCCTGATAACGGGCGATGGAATAGCCAGCCGCCAAAGTCGGGCAAAGCGCCACGCCGCGTTGCACCATCAGCCGCAAGGTGGCGTCCGAGACATCATCACCGTGCTCGATGGTGCTGACGCCGGCCTCGATGGCGCGGCGCGCGCCTTCGTCGGTGGCAGCGTGCGCGGCGACGCGCCGGCCGCTCGCCGCCGCCGTATCAACGATGGCCTTGAGCTCTTCCACAGAAAAAGTGGGCCGCGCTTGCCCGTTGGGCCCCCAGCGATAATCGGCATAAACCTTGACCCAATCGGCTCCGCCAGCGATCTGGCGGCGGGTTTCGGCGCGCGCCTCGGTTTCACCGCTGACTTCCACCGCGCCTTGCGGCACAGCCACGTTTTCGCTGAAGCCTTTGGGCCCGTAGGTGCCCGTCGCTACAATGGCGGGTCCCGCGACCAGCAGACGCGGCCCGGCCAGCACGCCTTTGGCTAAAGCCTGCGCCAAGCCGACATCGGCATAGCCCGCCCCCTCTGAGCCCAAATCCCGCAAACTGGTGAAGCCCGCCTCCAGGGTGGCTTGCAAATGCCGGGCGGCCCGCACCGAGCGCTCGGCCACGCTCTCGCGCAGCACCTGATCATTCCAAGGTGTTTCGTTATACGGGTGCAGCAGCACATGGCTGTGCAAATCCAGCAAGCCGGGCAGCAGCGTCATGCCCGGCAAGGCGATGATCTGCGCCTGCGGTGGAGGCTGGAGGGCCGGACCTGCCGCTGTAATGAGGCCATTTTCGATCTGCACGGCCCAGCCCGTGTGGAAGGCTTCGCCGTCAAACACGCGCTCGGGCTGCAGCAGGAGAGGGCGCTGCTGCGCCAAAGCGGGCCCCGCCGCCATCGCCGACAGCAGAAAAGCCAGATTGAGCACGCGCCGCCACGTCTGGCCGGCCCACTGAAAGCTGTGCCTCAAACGCATGCCAATTCTCCCCGCCGGCCCCGCGCCATCGCTCTTACGAGGGCGGCGGCGTTTGTGCCTGAATGAAGCTGCGAATATCGGCCAGCACCGGGGCGCGTTTGCGCAGCGGCTTGGAGAGCGCAAGCACCAGATCGGGGTGATCGGCACCGGGATAGATTTTCACCTCGGCCTTGGCCCCGATGGCGTTCAGCTTTTCGCCCAAGGAGGTGGTATTGCGGATGCGCACCACTTTATCCTCTGCCCCATGCAGCAGCAGCATGGGCGGGGCATCGGCGCGGACAAAATTGATGGGCTGCGTCTGGGCAGGATCGGGCGCCTGCCCAAAGGCGTTTTGCGCGGCACCGGGATCAAAGGGCAGGAAATCATAGGGCCCGGCCAGGCCGATAACCCCGCCTATGGTGGCTGGATCGCCGCCAGCGGCGCGCAGATAACGCGTGTCGAGCGCCACCATCGCGGCGTTATACGCCCCCGCGGAATGGCCGATCAGAAAAATCCGCTTGGGATCACCGCCAAGGCGCGCCGCATTGGCCTGCGCCCACGCCACCGCGCTGGCACAATCATCCAAAAACGCGGGGAAATGCTCTTCCGGCACCAGCCGGTAATCGGGAACGATGGTCAGATAGCCTTGCGCGGCGAGCGCGCGCCCCGCAAAGGAATAATCTTGCCGGCGCCCATTATTCCAGCCGCCGCCATAGATAAACACCACCACGGGGGCGGCCCCGGTGCGCGGCCCCGCTGGATAGACATCCAGTTTCTGGCGCTCCCCCGCGCCATAGGCGATATTGCGTTCGGCCGGTGCCGGTGCCTTATCCTTGGGTGCGAGCGTGTTGAAGGTGGATAAAGGTGAGCAGGCGGCGGTGAATAGCATCATGGCATAAGCGGCAATGCACGCGGCGCAACGCGCGCCGAACGGTTTGGATGCGCGAATAGGGAGACGATCAGCATGGACGATAAACATTGGCTACTCTTCTATGAAGCGGACGATGGATATGCCGAACGCCGGCCAAAGCATAGAGCGGCGCACCTGGATTTGGTGCGTGCAGCTGCGGCGCGCGGGGAATTGTTGCTAGCGGGCCCCTTGAACGCACCAATGGACGGCTCCGTCCTGCTGTTTCGGGCAGCCACGCGCGAAACCGTCGAAGCCTTCGCCAAAGCCGATCCCTATGTGATCCACGGTGTGGTGCAGCGCTGGCGCGTGCGGGAATGGACCACGGTGATGGGCCCCGGCGCGCTTTTTCCGGTGGAATAGCAGGCCGTTGAGGAAGTCTCGCAGCCCGCGATGGCGGCGATTTTTCGCCTTGGCTGTACGCGGCGCGGTGCCCGTGACCTCGCCATCGGTCCCGTCCGTCCGCAGGCACGTACCCCACCAGACCTTGAAGCCCTGTCACCTCAAAGCCTTCCGAAAACAGCTTGGCGCGCGCCTGATCCTCGCGATTATAGGAGAGGATGATGTCGGGCGGGGTGGTCAAAACGCATACTCCAACACGGCGTGCGCCACGAGTTCGCCCGAACCGATGAAGGTGACGCTGCAAACGACATAGGCGCTCCCTTTGCCGAAGCGTTTCACCACCGCCTCGATCGGCAAATCATCCTTCACTGCCGGGCGCAGAAAGTGCGTGTGCTGATAGATCGTGGCCTTGACCCCGTGGGGACGCGTCGCCACCGCGATGCTGGCGGCGGTATCGATCCCCGCCATGATCGCCTGCCCGCAGATGGACCCGTAAAGCATGGTCACCTGTTCGCTTGACGGCAGGTGCAACGCGCAAAAGCCCTCGCGCACTTCGAAGTCACAGAACCCCATCTCCTGCAAGCAGGGCGCGAACGCCTTGGCGAATGCCGCGCGCACATTGTCTTGCGTAATCGGGAAAATGCCATGGGGCGGAGCGCTCAAGGGGCAATCTCCAATCCAAGCGCTGTTGCGGCGGCGGCCATCTTGACGTCAAAGGTGGCGAGTTTCGCGCTCAAGCGTCCCGCGGCAGCGATGTGCAGCGCATCCGGCGTGCGCAGAGCAAGATCGAAGCGGCGGATGAAGCCCATGGCGGCGACGAAGTCTTAGCCCGTAACCTCGCACATCAAAATCGCGCCCGCCGCCCAGGTGTCGAGCATTTTCAGCTTCGCGTGTGCGTCGTCGGCTAGGATTTCGCCCGTCCGAACGCGGCGCGCGATGGCGCTGGAGGCTTCGGCCAGGCTCAGTGGGCTGGCGACAGGCACCGCACCAAGGAGCCGGGCCCGCGCCTGCGCGCTGCGCGATTCAATCACAAACAAGGGTACGATTGCGCTGGCGTCGAGATAGATCAACGCTCCCATTCCTCGTCCCGCATCCGCGAGACCAGCGCGCCCGCATCCTCTGAAATCGGGCGGGCCGGGCGGATTGCGTTGGCCTCCAGCCAATCGAGATCGGCCTGGGAGATGGCGCGCGTGGCGGGCCGCGCCGGGCGCAGCTCCACTACCGGCGCACCGTGGCGCGTGATCGTCACTTGCTCACCCTTCAAAGCGAGGTCGATCAGCTTGGAGAGGTTATTTTTGGCCTCGGCGACGGAGAAGATGCTCATGGCTAGATCATAGCCATGCGATAGCCAAAAATCAATGCGGCATGATCGTGAGAGGCAAGCTCAAGACCGCGATGGGCTGCGGCGCGCTCTCTTCGGCGGGGCACGTTGACGAAGCGGGCGTTGGCGTTGCATAGCGTCGCATGCGCGCATCCCCCCACGATCTGATCCTCATCATCGATTTCGGCAGCCAGGTGACGCAGCTGATTGCCCGGCGCCTGCGCGAAATGGGCGTCTATTGCGCGATCGTGCCCTTTCAAAATGCCGAAGCGGCCCTGGCGGGCGGCGATCGCCCCAAGGGGGTGATCCTCTCTGGCGGGCCCGCCTCGGTGACGCTGCCAGGCAGCCCGCGCGCACCGCAAAGTCTGTTTGCGCTGGGGCTGCCGATTTTGGCCATCTGCTACGGTCAACAAACCACGGCTTTGCAGCTTGGCGGCCTGGTCGAAGGCGGCCATGCCGCAGAATTTGGCCGGGCTGACATCGTCATTACCGGATCCAGCGCCTTGTTTGAGGGCATATGGGAGATCGGCAAATCCTATCCCGTGTGGATGAGCCACGGGGACCGTGTCACCCAGCTGCCCGAGGGCTTCAGCGTCAAGGCCCAATCGGCCAACGCGCCCTTCGCCATCGCCAGCGATGAGGCGCGGCGCATCTACACCACCATGTTCCACCCCGAAGTCGTGCACACGCCTGATGGCGCGCGGCTGCTGGCCAATTTTGCGCTAACCATTGCCGGGGCCCGGCCCGATTGGACGATGGCCGCCTTTCGCCAGAGCATGCTTGGCCGCATCCGTGCGCAAGTGGGGGCCAAGCGGGTGGTGTGCGGCTTATCGGGGGGGGTGGATTCCAGCGTGGCGGCCGTGCTGATCCACGAAGCCATCGGCGCGCAGCTGACCTGCGTGTTTGTGGATACAGGGTTGATGCGCTCGGGCGAAAGCGAAGAGGTGGTGCGGCTGTTTCGCGATCACTACAACATTCCCCTCGTGCATGTGGACGCGCAGGCGTTGTTCCTCGGCGCCCTCGAAGGCGTGGAAGAGCCGGAGGCCAAACGCAAAGTCATTGGCCGCCGCTTTATTGATGTGTTCGAGATCGAAGCCGGCAAGCTAGGCGGCGTGGACTTCCTGGCCCAGGGGACGCTTTATCCCGATGTCATCGAAAGCGTCTCCCCCATGGGCGGGCCTTCCGTGACCATCAAATCGCACCACAATGTCGGCGGGCTGCCCGCGCGCATGCGCATGGCCCTGGTGGAGCCTTTGCGGGACTTGTTCAAAGACGAAGTGCGCAAGCTGGGGCGCGAGCTGGGTTTGCCCGAGGCCTTCGTGGCGCGCCATCCCTTTCCGGGGCCGGGTTTGGCCATCCGCATGCCGGGGGCGATCACCAAGGCGCGCCTGGATATCCTGCGCCGTGCCGACGCCATCTATCTCGAAGAAATCCGTGCAGCGGGCCTCTATGATCATATATGGCAGGCCTTCGCCGTGCTGCTGCCCGTGCGCAGCGTGGGCGTGATGGGCGATGCCCGCACCTATGACGAAGTGCTGGCGCTGCGCGCCGTGACCAGCGTCGATGGCATGACCGCGGATTTCTTCCCCTTTGACATGGCCTTTCTAGGGCGCTGCGCCACGCGAATCATCAACGAGGTGCGGGGGATCAACCGCGTTGTCT
>JAKFWI010000148.1 GCA_021731965.1 Hyphomonadaceae bacterium
GGGTTCGATGCCCTAAGTTATTGAAATAGAGCATGATCCGATCGATTGGAATCACATCGATCGGATCATGCTCAAGCATCCAAGCCTTAGCCTGCCAAAAAGGCACGCGCGAGGCGTCGGTTAGACCGCTTCTCAGAAAAAATGGGAACCGGCTTCTCTTCGATAACCGGGCCAATGCGTTGATTTAGAGCATTTTCGAGCAAGCGGAAACCGCATTCTCTGAAAGCTTTCCCGGCCTCAGGGCTTGGCGTTTTTTCCGGTGCGGGCATCGCGCCAGGCCCCGATGCGCAGGCGCAAAGCGTTCAGCTTGATGAAGCCCTCGGCATCGCTCTGATCATAGCCGCCGGCCGCGTCAAAGCCGACCAATGCTTTATCATAGAGGCTATAGGCGCTGCTGCGTCCGACCACCGAAACCCCACCTTTATAAAGTTTCAGCTGCACCTCGCCGGTGACATGGCTTTGGCTGCAATCGATGGCCGCCTGCAGCATGCGGCGTTCGGGCGTGAACCACATGCCGTTATAGATCAGGCTGGCATAGCGCGGCATGAGCTCATCTTTCAGATGCATCGCGCCGCGATCCAGCGTCAGGCTTTCGATGGCCCGGTGCGCGTGCCAAAGGATGGTGCCGCCCGGCGTTTCATAATACCCGCGCGATTTCATGCCCACAAAGCGGTTTTCAACGAGATCGAGCCCGCCGACGCCATTGGCTGCGCCCAAAGCATTGAGCCGCGTCAGCAAGCTGGCGGGGGAGAGGCGCGCACCGTCAATGCTGCAGGCATCGCCTTGCTCAAAGCCAATGGTCAAAAAAGTAGCCCGATCGGGTGCCTCTTCGGGGGTGATGGTGCGCCGATCGGCCCGCTTGCTGACGATTTCCGGCACGGGCAGGGCCGGATCCTCCAGCGCCAACCCCTCGGAAGAGGTGTGCAACAGGTTGGCATCGATGGAAAAGGGCGCGGCCTGTTCCTTGCCCTTGGCGATGGGGATGCCATGGCGCTCGGCATAGGCCAGCAAATCTGGGCGGCCCTGAAACTCCCATTCCCGCCAGGGCGCGATCACCCGCACATCCGGCTTCAGAGCGTAATAGGACAGTTCGAACCGGACCTGGTCATTGCCCTTGCCCGTCGCGCCGTGGCAGACGGCATCGGCCCCCACCAGATTGGCGATTTCGATCTGCCGTTTGGCGATCAAGGGCCGCGCGATGGATGTGCCCAGCAGATATTGCCCTTCATAGAGCGTATTGGCCCGAAACATGGGGAAGACGTATTCCGATACGAATTCCTCGCGCAAATCCTCGATGAAGATGTTTTCCGGGGCCACGCCCATGGCCAGCGCCTTGGCCCGCGCGGGGGCCAATTCCTCCCCCTGGCCGAGATCGGCGGTGAACGTGACGATCTCGCAGGAATAGGTTTCCTGCAGCCATTTCAAGATGATGGAGGTATCCAGGCCGCCAGAATACGCGAGGACGACTTTGCGAATGGGGGGCGATTTGCTCATGAGCGCGCTATAGCCGGCGCGGGGCCGACGCGCCATGATTAAGTGAAGCGCGGGCCCGGCTATGCCCCAGGCGCGCCGCGCTTTTCGACGCGAAAGCGGGCCAAGGCCCGCTTGGCGGACGCGAAATCCGCATCGAGCGCCAAAGTGCCCTGCAAATCGCGGTAAGCCCCAGCGAGATCGCCCTCCAGTTCGCGCGCGAGGGCCAGCGCATAGAGGCAGGGGGCCGGCTCGATACAGCCAGCGGCCTGGCCCGCGCGGATTTCGGAAATGGCCATTTCGTGCTCACCTTGGCGCAGATACACCAAGCCGCGATTGACGCGCGCCTCAGCCAAACCGGGCAGTACGGTTTCGGCGGCAGCGTAATCGGCCAAAGCCGCGGCGCTATCGCCGCGCAGAATCTGCACCACGCCGCGATTGACCAGCGTATGGGCGCGCTGCGCCGGGGAGAGGGCTTCTTCCTCCAGCGCGCGGGTGCAAATGCGCACGATGGCCGCATCGGCATGGGAAGCCTGCGCGGACTCGTAACATGATCTGGCCAGGGTGGTGCCATAGAGGGTTGATGCCGCCCGGGCCTTGTCAGCCGCCAAAGCGGCCCCCAAGACCACAAGAAAAGCCGCGCAAAACCTGGAAATCGCGCCCATGCAAGCCTCCTCTGAAGGCCGCAGATTAACCCATCTTGCCCCCAGGCGACAGGCGCAAAATTAGGCGAACTTCCTGTCCAGGCAGCACGAAGCGCGGCTTAAGCCGCCGCGCCGCGCGCCTTATCGATCAGGCCTTTGAAAGCTTCGGGCTGATTCATCGCCAATTCGGCCATGACCTTGCGATCCAGTTCGATGCCGGCCTTGATGAGGCCATCGATAAAGCGCGAATAGGTCAGCCCTTCGGCGCGCACGGCCGCATTGATCCGCTGGATCCACAGCGCGCGGAAATTGCGCTTTTTCACCTTACGATCGCGGTAGGCGTATTTGCCGGCCTTCTCCACCGCGGCATTGGCGGTGCGGAAGGTGTTTTTGCGCCGGCCATAATAGCCTTTGGCGGCCTTGATCACTTTTCTATGGCGGGCGTGCGCGGTGACGCCCCCTTTAACGCGAGCCATGCTCTTTTTCTCCGTTCAGATCCGGCTCAATTGAGCCCGTAGGGAATCCACAACTTGACGCGATCGGCGTCAGGCTTGGCCAGCACCGCTGTGCCCCGGTTCTGCCGGATGTACTTGCCGTTATGGCTGATCAGGCGGTGGCGCTTGCCGGCCACGCCATGCTTCACCAGCCCGGAAGCCGTGAGTTTGAAACGCTTTTTTACGCCGCTCTTGGTCTTGAGCTTCTGCTTGGCCATTTTGCTCTCCACAGGCGCATGCGGTTAACACCGTGCGCCAAGCCATAATTGGCCGCCCCGGCATGGACCGGGCCGGGCGACCGAAGGGGGCGTGGCTAGCACACCCGAGAAGGCCGGTCTAGAGCCCATGGGCGATCAGCAAGTGCAAAAATTCTGCATCGCTCCAGCTTTCGGCGGAAGCCGATGGGCGCTGCAGCGCGGCCAATATGCCCTTGGCCTGGCGCACCACCACAAGGCCGCGCTTGCGCATCAGATACAGGCGCTGATTGCCCGCCCCAGCGGCCATGACCACATCCTCCTGCGCTAGGCTTGCCCCATCCGCGCCGTCCAGCCCGGCGCGGGGCCCGGGGCCCACCAGGCCAGGGCGCAGCAACCACCAGCTCAATCCATAGCCGGGATTGGCGGCGCTGCCCTCAAAGCAGGCCCGCAGCACCGCCCCGTCGGTGCCTTTGGCCCCATCCAGCACATATTGCCCGAAGCGCGCCCAATTCTCCGCCGAAAGGGCAGCCCCCTGCGGCATCAAAGGCTGGCCATCAGGCCCGCGCCGCCAACGGCCGATGGATGCACCAGCGGGCGTCAGGATGCGCGCTGCCAGATAGTGGAGAGGATCGGGCTGGCCTGTGGCCGCCAAAAGCTTGCGCCGCATGATCTCGCCGAACACCTGGAAGGGCCCTGGGCCGTAGGCAAAACGCGCGCCCGGCTGGTTAAGTGCTGGCGCACTGACCGCCGCGGCATAGGTCGGTGCCCGGCCGATCTGGCCGCCTTGCAAGCCTGAGGTCAATGAAAGCAGATGGCGAAGGCTGATTTGCGCCCGCGCATCGTTTCGCCATTCGGGCAAGGTCTTGGCGCATTTTTCATCCAGCGCCAGCAGGCCATCCTGGCTGGCCGCGGCCGCCATCAGCCCGCAAAAGCTCTTGGTGCCGCTGGCCAATTCCCAGGCGGCCCGGGCCGATCCGCCATTGGGGTAATCGGCAAACAGCACCTTTCCCGCGCGCATGACAAGCAGGGAAACGCCCTGGCGGGCCGCGGAATAGGCTGAAGCCGCTTGAAAAGCGGACGCGCCCATCGCCCGGCTTGGGGCCAAAAAAATTCCGGCAGTCCCGGCCAACACTGCACGGCGAGAAAGCATGGGGTGCAAGCTCCTTTTGCGGAACAACGCAAAGACCAGCCCTTTTCATCCGCCCGCCGAACAAGGACCCGATCCCATCCTGCGAAAATTGCCATCGGATATGGGCCGGGCTAGAGTATCGCAGGCAAAATCCGAGCCGGATTTTGTTGGGTCCGATACTCTAAAACTTTGAATTGGCGCATTTTCGGGCACAAAACCGCGACTACACTTTTGTTGAAAATGCGCTAGAATGCGCCCATGAAAGCCATGTTGCGCGCCTGGGCCAAGGGCCTGTTTGCGATGTTCACGTCCCGTTTGGCCGGGGCCGTGCTGCTGCTGGGCATCTTGGCCTTCGGGGCCCATAGCGTGTTTGCGCCGGCCCGCCTGCCACCTTTTGGCAGCCTGGGCTTGGAAAATCTGGGCTTGACGCAGGCGGCGCGCGCCGATCCCCTGCCGATCGATGCCGGCACGGCGCAGGCCGTGCGCGAAAGCGCGCGCGATGCCGTGCAAGCGGGCCTGCCTTATGTGGAGGCCTATCTGGCCGCCCATCCCCAATCCATCCCTTGGATCAATCGCGCGCTTGCCGGGCTGGCGGCTGCGCTGCTGGCCGCCTCCATGGCCCTGCGGATGCTGAGCCCCCCAGCGCCGCAGCGCGGGGGCCAGCGCCTCAGCGCGGGGACATGACCATCACGACCTGACGGCCCTCAAAGCGGGGCTCCTGCTCCACCTTGGCCAAGGGCTCGAATTGATCGCGCATGCGATCGAGCAATTCCATGCCGAGATGGGTGTGGGCCAATTCCCGCCCACGAAAGCGCAGCGTGACCTTAACCTTATCCCCCTCTTCAAAGAAGCGCTCCATCATGCGAACTTTGACATCATAATCATGATCATCAATGTTGGGGCGAACCTTGACTTCCTTGATCTCGACGGCCTTGGCCTTCTTGCGGGCCTCAGCCTTTTTCTTCTGCTCCTGGAATTTATATTTGCCATAATCCATGATCTTGCACACCGGCGGCACAGCTTGCGGTGCCACTTCGACAAGATCCAGCCCTGCCTCTTTGGCCGCCTCGAGCGCGGCGGCAATGGGCATTTCGCCTTGTTTTTCCCCTGCATCATCGATCAGCAGCACGCGCAAAGCGCGGATATCTTCGTTGATGCACGGCCCATCTTTCGAGGGGGGCGGCGCGTTCATGGGACGACGGGCTATGGTCTTCTCCTTGTGGTTAAACGGCCAGCGATTGGCCCGGTGAGCGGTGAGCCTGCGATGCGGCGCATCACTCTATCCTATATCACCCGATCCTGCGCGCCGATCAAGCCAAGCGGTTAAGGGAAAACGCGCCGACATTGGAAAGCGCTTGTTCCACCTGCGCGGGCTCCAGCTGCGCAAAGTCGGGCGCGACAATCGAAAGCACCCCGCCAACGCCGCGCGGCGCCACCTTTTCGGGATTGGTCGCGGAGGAGAACAGCACCACGCAGGGTGCGCCCGCGGCGGCGGCCAGATGCATGGGGCCGGTATCATTGCCAACCGCGCCGGCGGCCCGCTCCGCTAAGGCGGCGAGCTGAAACAGATCGGTGCGCGATACGATGACTTTGGCGCGCCTTTCCTTTGCGGCGATCAGCGCGCCGGCGTCCCGCTCATCGGCGGCGCCGATGACCACGGGCGTCACGCCGCGCCCGGCGATCCGGCTGGCCAGCTCGGCGTATTTTTCAGCCGGCCAACGCTTTTCCGGATGCTGCTGCGAGGCACCCGGCACCAGCAGCACATAAGGCGGCTTGATGTTGAAAAATTCCGGCTGCAGCCGCGGGGGATCGCGCAGCGCCCGGCGCACCCAGGTCACGCTCGGCAGCGGCCCCGGCGCACCCTCCACCAAATCATAGCCGGCATAGCGCAATTGATCGGCATGGCGATCCAGCGTGTGCAGGGTTTCGCGATCCGGATTGGCATGGGGATGGGAGCAGCCCTGCGCGATGCCAGACCATAAAGGCGGCCAGGGCCGCATGGCCTGGAAGTAAAAGCCGGATCGATCATTGGTCTGGAGATCGTAAACCACGTCAAACCGTGCCGAGCGCAGCCGGGCCAGCAATTGCGCGGTTTTGGCCGCTTCGCCGGTGCGGCCGTCGGCCTCGACGATATCAAAATAGGGACAGGCGTTAGCGAACGCCTCGAAGCGCTCTGTGGTCAATAGCGTGACGCGCGCGCCCACATGATAATCCCGGATCAGTTTCGCGGCACCCAGCGCCTGCACGAAATCCCCCAAAGCGCTGAGTTTGATCACCAAAACCCGATCCGCCTGCGCGCGCGGGGGTGCGGGGATTTGGTAGGGGATCGTCGCTTCGCTCATCCAGAGGCCTTATTGATTAAGCCGCGATACACGTCGAGCGTGGCGCTTTTCAGACGAGTCTCGCAAAACAATGCCATGACTCGGGCGCGCCCGGCCGCGCCCATCGCCGCCTTTTGCGCATCGCTCATGGCCAGGATGGATTCCATGGCGGCCGCGAGGCCTGCCACATCCCCGGCGGTGCACAACAAGCCGGTTTCGCCCGGGGCGATGGTTTCGGCCATGCCGCCGAGATCGGAGGCGATGACCGGGCGCTGCATGGCCTGCGCCTCGATGGCGCCGCGCCCGAAGGCTTCGGCCCGGATCGAGGGAAATACTGCCAGATCCGCCAGCATCAAAGCCGCGGGCATGTCCTCAACATGGCCAACCAAGGACACCAGATTTCCCAAACCCCGCGCAAACGCCAAGCGCTGCAATTCGCTATGATAAGCGCTGTCATCCACCGCCCCAACCAGGATCAGGCGCAGCCGGCCCGGCTGGCGCGCCTCCACCCGGGCGGCGGCCTCGATCAACAGCCCATGGCCCTTCCAGCGCGAGAGCCGCGCCGGCAGCAGCACCAGCGACCGCTGGCAATCGTTGGGCACATGCCACGCCTCCCGCAGCGCCGCGATCCGCTCCGGGCTCACGGCCTTGGGGTCAAAGCGCTTCACGTCCACGCCGCGCGGGATCACCGGGACGCGGCCGGGATCCACTTCATAGGTCTGCAGGATATGGGCCTTGGTGAAGTGCGAATTGGCGATGACGATATCCCCGCGCGCCATGATGCTGTTGTAAAATCGCTTCCAGGGCGATTGGGCCGAATACACACCGTGATAGGTGGTCACGAGAGGCAGGCCCAAGCTCCGGGCCGCGGCCAGGGTGCTCCAGGCCGGTGCCCTTGAGCGCGCGTGCAAAATCCGTACCTGGCGTGATTGTGCCAAATCGCGCAGCCGGCGCACATTGGCCAGCATGACGAGGGGGTTTTTTGAATCCACCGGCAGGCGCACCAATTCCGCCCCCGTGCGCGCCAATTCCCGCTCCAGCCGCCCGCCGCGGCTAACGACCACGCACCGTCCACCCGCCGCCGCCAGGGCTTCGGCGATTTCAATCGTGGTGCGCTCCACCCCGCCAACCTGCAGCGCCGGCGTGACTTGCATCACCGTATGGGGAAAGCCTGCTTGCATGATAACGCGGTTGACCCATTTCTTCGCGTCTGTCCAGTCGCCTGCGTGACGGTGGCGGCTAAGGCGTAAAATCCGGGCTAACGGGCGTTGGCGCTGCGCCGGCACTGAGAATGGCGGTCAGCAGCCCGGGAAATCTCGCGTCCACCTCCTCGCAGCGCGCCGAATTGATCACTTCCGCGCCGCGCCGCACGGAGCGGATCAGCCCCGCTTCGCGCAGCACCTGAAAGTGAAAACTCTGGGTGGAGCGCGCCATGCTCTCCGGGGCCAGGGCCGCGCAATGCGTCGGGCAGCTGACGCTGGCCGCCAAGAGGCGCTGAAAAATCGCCAGCCGCGCAGGATCGGCCAGCGCGTGGAGCACGCCCGAAAGGCTGATGTCTTCGCTGGCGGGATGAACGAAAGGCCGCATGCCGGGGCTATAGCAGCTTATTCCGAGAAGTTCAAATACCCTATTGTTCGGGACCATTGAACTTCCGCCTCTCCATCCCATTTGACGGCTATGGGCATTGCCTACCAACCAGGAGACCAGCATGACGAAACCTCTGTTGAACAAAATCGCCCTCGTTACCGGTGCCAGTCGCGGCATTGGCCGGGCCATTGCTTTGGCGCTTGCTGCTGATGGGGCGCTGGTTGCGGTGCATTATGGTGCCTCCCAGCAGGCGGGCGAAGAAACCGTCGCGACCATCAAGGCCGCTGGTGGTGAGGCTTTCCTCGTTCAGGCGGATTTGGAAAAGCCCGACGGGCCGCAGCATTTGTTTGCGCGCCTGGATGCGGAGCTGAACGCCCGCTTTGGCACCAATCATCTCGATATCCTCGTCAACAATGCCGGCGTCGCGCCGTTTGGCGAGATCGGTCAGTTGGATGAGGCCAGCTTTGACCGCCTGATCGCCATCAACGTCCGTGCGCCATATTTCCTCGCTCAGGCGGCGGCCCAGCGGCTGCGTGATGGCGGGCGCGTCATCAATCTTTCCAGCGCGGTGACGCGTGTGGGTGTCGGCGCGGCGGTGGCTTACAGCGCCACCAAGGGCTTTATCGATAGCTTCACGCTCTCGCTGGCCAGTGGCTTGGCCTCGCGGGCCATCACGGTGAATGCCGTGGCGCCCGGAGTGATCGATACCGATATGGCCGCGCCCATGTTGAGCGGCGGGGTCGATTTCGTGCTGGCCAAACAAGCGCTGAAACGCGTGGGCAAGCCAGAGGATGTGGCCGATGTGGTGCGCTTTTTGGCCAGCCCCGCAGCGGGCTGGGTCACCGGGCAGGTTATTGATACCTCGGGCGGCTCGGGCATCGCTTTTTAGCAGGCGTCGGGCTATAGGGTGGCAGGACGAGGAGAGCATGGCCGCCACCCATTCGCCCCATGGAAAAATGAGCACGGCCGCTGCTGGGGCAATCACCCAGCGCGTGGCGCGTTTGTCCGTGGGGGCCGCGCTCCTTTTGGTTGTGCTCAAAGGCGGGGCCTATCTCGCGTCCGGCTCGGTCGCCATGCTGTCGTCCTTGGCCGATAGCGGGCTGGACGTGCTGGCCTCGATCTTCACGCTTTTGGCGGTGCGCTATGCGGCCGCCCCGCCCGATGAGGAGCACCGTTTTGGCCACGGCAAAGCCGAGGCCTTCGCCGGGCTGATCCAAGGGGTGTTTGTGGCGATCTCCGCCACTTTGGTGGTGGTTGAGGCCATGCACCGCCTGGCCAATCCCCATGCCGCGCGGGCGACGGCTTTGGCCCTTGGTGTGATGATCGTTTCCATGGCCATCACCGGGGCCTTGGTCTGGGTCCAGAGCCGCGCGGTCAGGCAAACCGGCAGCTTGGCCACGGCGGGGGATCGTGCCCATTATTTCACCGATTTCGCGGCCAATGGCGCGGTCATCCTCGGGCTGATCGGCTCTGGCCTGCTGGGCCTAACCTGGGCGGACCCCGCCGCCAGCCTGGTTGTCACCCTCTATCTGTTTTTTTCCGCTTACACCATTTGGCGCGGCGCAGCCGATCATTTGATGGATCGCGAACTCTCCGATTCGGAGCGGGACGCCATCATCGCCATCGTGCTGCAAGAGCCGGGGATATTGGGCGTGCATGCCTTGCGCACCCGGGCCGCCGGGGCCGGCGTGCATATCGAACTCCACGCCGATGTCCACGCCGAGCTGACGGTGCGCGAAGCCCATGTCATCCTGGTGGGCGCGGAGGCGCGCCTGCATGCGGTTTATCCCGGTGCTGATGTCATCATCCACGCCGATCCCCACGAGGGCAAACAGGCGCACGGGCAGGAATTGCTCACCAGCACGCATGCCCATTCCTGAGGCGCTGCGGGCGCAGGCCAAGGCCCTCGGCTTTGATGCGTGCGGCATTGCGGATGTGCGATTGCCTTGGCCGGCCGGCGCGCGCCTCGAACAATTCCTGGCGGCGGGCCGGCATGGGGACATGCATTGGCTGGCCGAAACTCAGGCCCGGCGCGCCCACCCACAAGCACTTTGGCCTGAGGCCCGCAGCGCCATTTTGCTGGGCATGAGCTACGCGCCCGCACATGATCCGCTGGCTTTGCTGCTGCGCCATGAGCAGGGCCTCCTCAGCGCCTATGCCGCGCGGCGCGATTACCATGAGGTGATCAAAGGCCGCCTCAAGCAGCTGGCGCAATGGCTGGTTTCGCAAACCATTTCCGGGGTGAAGGTGTTTGTCGATACCGCCCCGCTGATGGAAAAGCCCTTGGCGCAAGCCGCCGGGCTGGGCTGGCAGGGCAAGCACACCAATCTGGTATCGCGCCAGCACGGCTCCTGGCTGCTGCTGGGCGCGATACTCACCACCGCCGAACTCGCGCCCGATGCCAATGAGGCCGATCATTGCGGGCAATGCCGCGCTTGCCTCGACATCTGCCCCACCCAGGCCTTCCCAGCGCCCTATCAGCTCGATGCGCGCCGCTGCATCGCGTATTTGACCATCGAGCACGCTGGCCCCATCCCCCGCGAATTTCGCGCGGCCATGGGCAATCGGGTGTTTGGCTGCGATGATTGCCTGGCCGTCTGCCCCTGGAACAAGTTCGCGCAAGTGAGCACGCAGGCCAAACTCGCGATCAGCGCGGATTTGCTGCTGGCCCCCTTGGAGGCGCTGGCGGCCTTGGATGATGCGGCTTTTCGCGCGCGCTTTGCGGGCACGCCCGTCAAGCGAACCGGCCGCGATCGCTTTGTGCGCAATGTCCTGGTGGCCATCGCCAACAGCGGCGAGGCCCGCCTGGCGGCCAGCGCCCTGGCCAGGCTGACCGACGGATCGGCGCTGGTGCGCGGGGCTGCGGTATGGGCATGCACCCAATTGCTTGACCCGGAGACCCTGACTGGGCTCAAAACATATTTCAGGGATCGGGAGCCGGACCAAGCGGTCCGTGCGGAGTGGGATGCATGGCCGGACGTGACGACAATGAAGGACGCGGTGCCCGCAAGGCCGTCGCCCGCCTGAACCGGGATCTTGATAAGGTTAGCCGCGCCAAACGCCCGCTGGCTGTGCTGCCGGCTTTGCTGTGGCTGGCGGGGACCGTCATCGTGCTGCCGGTCGCGTGGGTGCTGCTTTATGGCGTGATCGAGGAACCGGGCACGGTGTTGATGGCGCAGCGCGCGTTGGCCGGGGAAAAAGTGCGGCGCACGCCGGTAAAGCTGGAGGCGATCTCCTCCAATCTGGTGCGCGCGGTGATCGCCGCCGAAGATAGCGGCTTTTGCGCCCATGATGGCTTTGAGGTCAAAGCCATCCAGGCGGCATTGGATAGCAACAAAAAGGGCGGCAAGGTGCGCGGCGGCTCTACACTGAGCCAGCAAACGGCCAAGAATTTGTTTCTCTGGCCCGATCGCTCTTACGTCCGCAAGGGGATGGAGGCCTATTTCACCGTCTTGATCGAAGCCTTTTGGTCCAAGCGGCGGATCATGGAGGCCTATCTCAATGCAGCCGAGTGGGGCGACGGTGTGTTCGGCGCGGAGGCGGCGGCCCAGGCTCGTTTTGGCGTTTCTGCCAAGGATTTGACGCCCCTCCAAGCGGCGCGGCTGGCGGCCGTGCTGCCCAGCCCCAACAAATGGAGCGCCGATAAGCCGGGCCCCTATGTGCGCAAGCGCACCAGGGCCATTTTGGGCCGCGCCAGCGCGGTGCGCTCCGGCAATCTCGATACCTGTGTGCTGACTGGTGCTGAGGCCGAGGCGCGCCCGATCGCCCCGCCGCGCCGGCGTGACGCCCCCCCACCGGAGGTGCCGGTGCTGCCGCCGCTCGATCCTGTGCCCGACGCGCTGTTGAGCGAGATCGAAACCAGCCTTGCCCCGGAGGATGGCGTGCCGGTGCTGGAGGGGAATCCTGGTGGCGATGTCGCACCCGCACCCGCACCCGCACCCGCACCCGAAGCCGAAGCCGGCGCGCCCGCGCCGCCGTGAGGCTTAGCCCGCTAAGGCGGCGGCCAAGGCGGCACAAAGCGCGTAGGCCCCGCCTTCAGCATAGGGCAGATAGAGCGCCGGCTCGATGGCTTCGAGCTCGATCAGCGCTGGGGCATCATGCGCATCGCGCACCACATCCACGCGGGCATAGAGCAAATCGTGCGGCACCGCCGCCAACACCTGCTCCGCGAGCCGCAATTGGCCGGCATCGGGCACGCAGGCGCTGATATTGGCGGCGCGATCATTGGCCAGCCAACCGCCTGGCGGCGGGATTTTGCGCACCGCATGCGAAAAGCGCCCGCCGAAATACAGCAGCGACATTTCGCCCAGCGTTTCGATCAAAGGCAAAAACGGCTGCGCCATCACGGGGCCCTCGGGCGCGCCGATCAGATCGGCAGCGGACCAGGCATTGCGCTGCAGCCTTATGGTGCGGCGCGAGCCAGCGCCGATTTGCGGCTTCAGCACCAGTTCGGCGCAATCCAGCGTATCGAAGGCACGGGCCACGAAGGCGGGGTCTGGCCGATCGGCCCATAGGGTAAGGATGCAGGGCACACCGGCGCTTTGCAGATCGCGCAGATAGGTTTTCTGCGAATTCCAGCGCACCAAAGCGGCGCGATTGAAGAGCGGCACGCCAGCGGCCTCGATCCGCTCCAGCGCCGCGCAAAAGGCCTCGTGTTGCTCGATGTAATCCCAGCAAGAGCGAATCAGCGCGCCGGCGCAGTCCAAGACGCGCGCATCGCCCCAGCGCAGAATGCGCAGCCTCAGGCCCGCGGCCTCGGCGGCGGGCAGCAGGCGCTCATAATCGCGCATTTCGAGGGAGGGGAGAGCGCCTTGCGGTAAAGCTTCGCCGCGCCAGGAGCCGCCGGTGAGATAAGCGATATCCTTCATGAATTGGGCCCCGCATTGCGCCGGGCGCTCGCTTGCGCCGCGCAGGTGGCGAGCGTGGGCTTGGGATCGCGCGGGGTGAGCGGGCCCGCCTCGATCGCCGCCAGCCGCAGCGCGCCAGCCGCATCGGTGGCGAAAGCCAGCGCCAGCGCGCAGCCGGCGAGCCGATAGCTGAGCAGCCCGCCGCGCCCCTCCCGGCGCGATACATCGGGCGGGCCAAACAGCCGCAACATTTGCTCATAAGTGGGCGCATCGGGCGCGCCGGCTTTTGCCAAAGCCTGTGCCCCATCGCCGGTAAACGGGGCGGTGATAACCGGCTGCGTGGAAACGGGGCCTTGCGCAGTCGGCGCGCAGGCCGCGCACCAGCAGACGGCCAGCAAAAGGAGAGATCGGCGCATGCCCCTTGATGCCCGTTGCCGCCGCCAGAAGCAACTTGCCTTGGGGCGATCGCGGCGGCACAAGGCGCTGCATGATAGGGGAAAGCATGCAGGCGCAAACGCAGGTGAAATTTGATGTGCTAGCCGTTGGCAACGCCATCGTGGATGTGCTGGCCCTTGTGGATCATGATTTCCTGACCAAGCATGGCCTGCGCCCAGCCTCGATGTCCTTGATCGAAGAGGCGCGCGCCGATGAATTGACGCGGCTTTTCGGCGATAGCGTGATCGAGGCAGGTGGCTCGGCGGGCAATAGCGTCGCGGGCGTGGTCAGCTTTGGCGGCAAAGCGGCGTTTATCGGCAAGGTGGCGCGTGACGCCCTCGGCGAGAAATTCACCCAAGCCTTCCGCGAGGCCGGCGCGTATTTCGCCACGCCCCCGCGCGATGCGCCCCCGGGCACGGCGCGCAGCCTGATCGCGGTGACGCCCGATGGCCAGCGCACCATGAATACCTATTTGGGCGCCAGCACGCTGCTCAGCCCCGACGATATCGATGGTGATCTGATCGCGGCCAGCGCTTTGGTGTTTTTGGAGGGCTATCTCTTCGATAAAGAGGAGGCCAAGGCTGCCTTCGTGCGCGCTGCGCTCTATGCCAAAGAAGCCGGGCGGCGCACAGCCTTGACGCTTTCCGATCTGTTCTGTGTTGAACGCCACCGCGACAGCTTTCGCCATTTGGTGGAGCACCATGTCGACGTGCTGTTCGCCAACGAGGCCGAAATCCTGGCGCTGTATGAAACACCCGATTTGCTGGCTGCCATCGCCAAGGCGCGCAGCCATTGCCCGATCGTGGCCGTCACCCGTTCGGAGCTGGGCTCAATGGTGGCCGATGCCCATGGTTTGATCACCATCCCGGCCGAGCCCACTCAGGTCATCGATACGACAGGCGCAGGCGATCAATACGCCGCCGGCTTCCTGTTTGGCCTGGCACGGGGGCGGGCCTTGGCCGCGTGCGGCCAGCTGGGCGCGATCGCGGCGGCAGAAGTCATCGCGCATCTGGGCCCGCGGCCCAAGGTGAGCCTGGCGGAGCTGGCCGCCAAAGCCGGGCTGTGAGCGGACCGGCGCGAATGCGCAGAAGCTCTTTTCCATCCGAAAGCGCTCTAAATTATTGAATCAGCGCATTTTTCTAATCAGAAATCGATTTTTTTGAGCGCACCTAGCCCTGGCGGCGTAAAGCGCAGCTTAACCCAAGTCTGCGCTTGTATTATGGACGAAAGCGTCCAAATATGAGCGGCAATGCAGGAGCGCCCCGTGGTCAATCTCACTCGAAAACAGCTGCTGCGCTATGGCGCGGGAGGCGCGACCGCCTTGGCCCTGTTCGGCATCGGCGCGTTCATGCTCGATCAGGCGCGCTGGACCAGCACCAACAACGCTTATGTCAAGGCCGATACCGTCAGCGTCACACCGCAGACGGCGGGCTATGTGGCGCGCGTATTGGTGCAGGATAACGAAACCGTGAAGGCGGGCCAGGAATTGGTCATCCTCGATGCCTCCGATGCGCTCTCTGTGCTGGCGCAGGCCAAGGCCGAAGAGGCGGCCCAGATCGCGGCAGCAGAGAATGTGCGCGCCCAGCGGGCCTTGCAGCTGGCCCAGGTCGAGGAGCGCGCCGCCGCTTTGCGCAGCGCCAAGGTGGCATCAGACACCACCAAGCGGGATCTCACCCGCTATAGCCAATTGGCGCAATCGGGCTTTGTCTCCGATCAGCGGGTCGATAGCTTGCGCTCTGCCAGCGCGGAGGCGAACGCCAGCGTGTCCCAGGCCAATGCGGCGCTGCGGGCGCAGCAGCGATCCGTTGGGGCGCTGGCTTCATCGCAGGTTCAAGCCAAAGCCATGATCGCCGCCGCGAGCGCCAAGCGCGCACAAGCGGAATTGGCCCTGGCCCGCATCAGCATCCGCGCGCCGGTGGACGGCGTAGCCGGTGCGGTGGCGGTGCGGCCGGGGCAATATCTCCAGCCCGGCGCGCAAGTCATGGCCATCGTGCCGCTGGCGCAGACCTATATCGTGGCCAATTTCAAAGAAACCCAGGTCGCGAAATTGAAGATTGGCCAACAGGTGCGCATCCACGCCGATGCCTTTCCCGGGGCCGCGATCCTTGGCCGGGTCGAGAGCTTTGCGCCGGCTTCGGGCGCGGAATTTGCCTTGATCCCGGTGGAGCACGCCAACGGCAATTTCACCAAAATCACCCAGCGCATCCCGGTGCGCATCGCGCTGGAAGATAGCCTCGAGGCCAACGGCCTGCGCCCTGGGCTCTCGGTGGCGGTTAAGGTGGATTCCCATTCCCCAGGCGGGGCCAATTTCGCGCAAAGCGCCGTGGGTGCTGCGCCCGCCGTT
>JAKFWI010000230.1 GCA_021731965.1 Hyphomonadaceae bacterium
TCGGACGGAAAACCGCAAGGCCACTTTTCCTGAATGCGCTGATTCAATAAGTTAGAGCGCATTCGGACGGAAAACCGCAACTCCACTTTTCCTGAATGCGCTGATTCAATAACCAACAGCGCATTCGGACGGAAAACCGCAAGGCCACTTTTCCTGAATGCGCTGATTCAATAAGTTAGAGCGCATTCGGACGGAAAACCGCAACTCCACTTTTCCTGAATGCGCTCTAGCGCTTGCGGGCTGCGTTGGGCCCGCTAATGCTTAAATTTGGCGCATCTCACGCACAAAACTGCAAACACACTTTTGGTGAAAATGCGCCCATGATGGCTGCACACCTGCTGACTAGATTGGAGACACAATGAATGCCGCCACCATCGCCGCTGCCTTGATGCTGCTGGCTGGCGTACTTTCCGCCGTGCAGGCCCCCACCAATGCCCGGCTCGCGGGGGCGGTGGGCTCACCCATCAACGCAGCCCTCATCTCCTTCGGAGTGGGCGCGGCCGCCTTGGCGATCCTGGCGGTAGCGTTGCGCAGCCGGCCCGATCTGGCCGCCGTGCGGGCATTGCCATGGCATGCCTGGTTGGGCGGGCTGTATGGTGCGCTGTTCGTGGCGGGTGCGGCCTATGCCGCGCCGCGCATTGGTGTGGCCAGCACCCTGATCATCCTCATCGCCGGGCAGCTGGTGGCGGCGGTGCTCATTGATCATTTCGGTGGCTTTGGCGTGCCAGAGCGTGCCATCTCCCTGGAGCGGCTGATCGGCGTGTGCCTGGTCATCGCCGGGGTGTTCCTGGTGCGGCGGGGCTAGCCCTTCTTGCTTGGCTCCACCAGCCGCAGGTGCAATTCCTGCAAATGTTTTGGGCCGGCTTCATTGGGCGCACTCATCATCAAATCCTGCGCCTGCTGATTGAGCGGGAAGAGAATGACATCGCGGATGGTGGAAACGCCCGCCAGCAGCATGACGATGCGGTCAATGCCCGGCGCGATGCCGCCGTGCGGCGGCGCGCCATAGCGGAAGGCATTGAGCATGCCGCCAAACTTGGCCTCCACCACCTCGGGCCCATAACCGGCGATGGCAAAGGCCTTCAGCATGATTTCCGGGCGATGATTGCGGATGGCCCCGGAGGATAATTCCACACCGTTGCAGACGATATCATATTGGTAAGCCGAAATCGTCAGCGGATCTTGGCTCTCCAAAGCCTCCAGCCCGCCTTGCGGCATGGAAAAAGGGTTGTGCGAGAAATCGACGCGCTTTTCCTCTTCGTTCCACTCGAACATCGGGAAATCCACGATCCAGCAAAACGCGAAGACGCCGTCATCGATGAGGCCCAAATCCTGGCCCAGCTTGATGCGGGTTTGCCCGGCCAGCTTGGCGGCTTGATCCGCGGGCCCGGCGCTGAAAAACACCGCATCCCCGGCCCCGACGCCTGCGCGCGCCTTGAGCATGGCCAGGATTTCGGGGGGCAGGAATTTGGCGATGGGGCCCTTGGCCTCTTCACCCTCAAAGACGATGTAACCAAGGCCCGGGGCCTGCATCTCTTTGCGGGCCCACTCATTGAGCTTATCGAAGAAGCTGCGCGGCAGGGCGCCGGCCTTCGGGGCCGGGATGGCCCGCACCAATCCGCCTTTTTCGATGATCTCTTTGAAGGCCTTGAAGCTCACGGCTGCATCGGCAAACAAATCGGTGACATCACAGATCTCGATGGGATTGCGTAAGTCTGGCTTGTCGGAGCCGTATTTCAGCATGGCGTCGCGGTAAGCGATGCGGGGAAAGGGCCCTGGCAACACGGTGCGCGCCGGCCCGGCGAATTCCTCGAACACGCCGCGCATGACCGGCTCGATGGCCTGGAACACGTCTTCCTGCTCGACAAAGCTCATTTCTACATCGAGCTGGTAAAACTCCCCTGGGGAGCGATCGGCGCGCGCATCCTCATCGCGAAAGCAGGGCGCGATTTGAAAATAGCGATCAAAGCCCGCCACCATGATCAATTGCTTGAATTGCTGGGGGGCCTGCGGCAGCGCGTAAAACTTGCCGGGGTGCAAACGTGACGGCACCAGGAAATCGCGCGCCCCTTCCGGGCTGGAGGCTGTCAGGATCGGCGTCTGGAACTCGGTAAAGCCTTGCGCCTCCATGCGCGCCCGGATCGAACGGATCACTCGGGCCCGCAGCATGATATGGCCGTGCAATTCTTCGCGGCGCAGATCAAGAAAGCGATATTTCAGCCGCAATTCCTCGGGGTAAAGATGATCGCCAAACACCGGGATGGGCAATTCTTGCGCCTCCCCCAGCATTTCAGCGCCATCAACCCGCACCTCGATATCCCCCGTGGCCAATGCCCGATTGATCGTCTCGGCCGTGCGGGCCACCACCCGCCCATCCACGCGCACCACGCTTTCGGCCCGTAGGGCGTCCAGCAGCGCAAAACCGGGGCTGTCAGGCAGCACAACCAATTGCGTCAAGCCGTAATGATCACGCAAATCCAGAAACAACACGCCGCCATGATCGCGCTTGCGATGCACCCAGCCGGATAGGCGGACCGCGCCGCCAACATCCTTGGCGCGAAGATCCCCACAGGTATGGCTGCGATAGCGATGCATGACGTCCACTCCAGAAAGGGCGCGAGGAAGCCGTGAGCCAGCCCGCTCTGTCAAGCGCTCGCTGTTGCGCACAGCCCGTCCGGCGTGCAAAGCCTTATGTAATGACACTGATCACCGACACCGTGGCGCTGGAGCGCTTCGCGCAATCGATCGAAACGGCGCCGTTTATGGCGGTCGATACCGAATTCCTGCGCGAAACCACCTTCTGGCCCAAGCTGTGCTTGGTGCAGGTGGCAGCGGAGGGGGCCGAGGCCATTATCGACCCCCTCGCCCCGGGGATGGATCTGGCCCCCTTGCTGCGGCTGATGGCTAAGCCCGATCTTGTCAAGGTCTTCCATGCCGGGCGCCAGGATCTGGAAATCTTTCTGAAGCTCATGCATGGCGTGATGCCCGCGCCGGTGTTTGATACCCAAATCGCCGCCATGGCTTGCGGTTATGGTGACAGCATCGCCTATGACGCCTTGGTGCAGGCGGTGCTCAAGCGCCACGTCGACAAAACCTCCCGCTTCACCGATTGGTCGCGCCGACCTTTGTCGGAGCAGCAATTGACCTATGCCTTGGGGGACGCAACGCATTTGCGCGATCTCTATCCCGTGATGCTAGCGCAGTTGGCGCGCGGCAATCGCCTGGATTGGCTGGACGGGGAATTGGCCGCCCTGATCGATCCGGCGGCCTATGATGTGGAGCCGGAGAATGCCTGGCGGCGTTTGAAGGTGCGCAAAACGCAGCCGGAATATCTAGCGGTGCTGGCCACCGCCGCCGCGTGGCGCGAACGCACCGCCCAGGCACGCAATGTGCCCCGTGCGCGCGTGCTGAAAGACGATGCCCTTTATGAGCTGGCCGAGCAGCGCCCGCGCAAGGCCGAAGCCTTTGAGCGCCTGCGCGCCGTGCCAAGAGGATTTGGCAATTCGCGGGCCGGGCAGGAATTGGCGCAGGCCATCGATACGGCGATGGAGGATCCCATTGCTGCCGCGCCGGAGGTGGAGCGCTCCGCATTTCCGATGAGTGGCGGCGGGCCCATCCTGGAATTGCTCAAGGTTTTGCTGCGCCTCGAATCGGAGCGCCATGGCGTGGCACCGCGCCTTCTGGCCAATGCAGCGGATCTGGAGGCGATCGCCGCCTCCGACGAGGCCGATACCCCAGCCTTGCAGGGCTGGCGGCGCGAAGTGTTTGGAGAGCGGGCCCTCGCGCTCAAACAGGGCCGGATCGCGATGACGCTGCAGCGCGGCAAAGTGGTGATTGTGGAGTGCTGAGGCGTGCGGCTGCGGCGGCACGCGCCTCAGGCCCGCGGCATTGCCACGATCAGGGCCTGCAGCGCGTCCAGGCGGCGCTGTACAGCCTCATTGATCACATGCTGCAGGCGCTCTGGGCCATCGAGCCAAGCCGATGCGCCCTCCAGGCGCAGCGTGAAGGCGTTGAGCAGGCTTTCGCTGCGTCCGCTGAGTTCGGCCCCCAGTCGCATGGCAGCCCCCAGCACACAGGCGCGTGCGCGCTGCGCCGCATTCAGCAGGCTCAAAGCGGGGGCGGAAATCTGCGGTTCCGCCTTGGAATAGCGGTGGTGAACCGCCAACGCCAGAAACACCCGCTCCGGATGGGATAGGCCCACAAAGGGCGCGCGCAACACCAAATCGAACAGGCTCTCGCGGCGCTGCTCGGGGTGGAGCGCACCGCCCAGATCGGCCAATTGGCAGGCAGCGGCCCGCAAAAAGGGCTCGCGCGACGGTGAGGACATGCAGACACCCGTGCTCAGCGCCGGAATGATCCAGCGCGCCAGCGCCGCCCCAAACACCTGCGACCGCGTCGAGCCTGCGGCAAAGGCGATCGCCCCAGCCAGCAGCGGATCCTGCGCCTGGATGGCCGGCGTCAACTGATCAAACAGCATGCCTTCACGCAAACCGTAAGACGACAACACGATCCGCTCAAAGCCGCCCCGCTTAATCAAACGCTCCAGCAATAAAGCCGCCAGCGGCAGCGCATCTGCGCGGCGCACGATGGCATCGCCAAAGCGCTCCAGCCCCTTGCGCCCCGCCCGGCGGACAAAGTCCGTCAGCTTTAGCGCGTCAGCGCGGGCGATTTCATAATGATGCAAGACATGCAGCGGGTGGCCGCGCAAATCCATGTCAATGCGCCCCAGCGCCCGCCAAGCCCCGCCCACCGCAAAGAAGGTGTCCACCGCCGGTTCCAGCGTTTCGGAAAGTGCCAGGGCCGCCTCGATGCGCATATTGATGATTTCGGGATTGGCTTGCCAGCCCTCCATCAGCGCCAGCGGCCCCAGCGGAAAGGTCTCGCCCGCCTGCGGCCCGCTGGGAAGCAGCCGGACCAGTTCCAGGCTGGAGCCCCCCAAATCGCCCACCACGCCAGCGGCCCCAGGGGCCCCAGCCAGCACGCCCAGCGCCGAAAACCCGGCCTCCTGCGCCCCGGTGATCACCCGCAGCGGCAAGCCCGTTTCGTCCCGGACGCGCTGCGCAAAATCCTCCCCATCCTGCGAATCGCGCACCGCCGCGGTGGCCACCGCCAGAATGCGCGTCACGCCCATGGCCTCCATCAGCGTGCGGAAGCGGCTGAGCGCGGCCAGCGCCGCCAGCACGCCCTTGGGGCTGAGACAGCCGGTGGCAGCCAGATCGCGACCCAGCCCAGCCATGAGTTTTTCGTTGAAGATGGGCGTCATCGCGCGCCCCTCGATCCGGTAAACCACCAGGCGCACCGAATTGGAGCCGACATCCACGACGCCCGCTTCATAGGCCGCTGGCCCGTCTTGCCGGGTGCCGATCAAAGCGAGAAGATCAATGCGCGCGCGGTCCAACATGATCAAAAACCGGCGGCACATCGCTGTTTAACGCCCGCCCACGTCCCGACAGACTGGGGTTGCGCATAAAGTAATCGTGGGCGTTGAACGGATCATCGACCCCCTCCACGTCCACGCGGGTGTAATGGCCATCGCCATCCATATACCAGCTTTGCACCTCATCTTTGAGATTGGCCATCATGATCTGATCCAACACCTGTAAATGCACGGTGGGATTCTCGATTGGGCACAGCACCTCAACGCGCCGATTCAAATTGCGAGGCATCCAATCGGCCGAAGAAATATACACCTTGGCGCGCGGCGAGGGCAGCGTCTCCCCCGCCCCGAAGCAAACAATGCGGCTATGCTCCAAAAAGCGCCCAACGATCGATTTGACCCTGATATTGTCGCTGAGCCCTTCAATGCCTGGGCGCAGGCAGCAAATACCGCGCACTACCAATTCGATGCGCACGCCGGCTTGGCTGGCGCGGTAGAGGGCATCGATGATGACGGGATCGACCAAGGCATTCAGCTTGGCCCAAATGCCACCAGGCCGCCCCGCCGCCACATGGGCGATTTCCTCATCGATCAGCTCCAGCAGCCGCGATTTCATGGTCAGCGGCGAAAGCGCGATGCGTTCCAGCTCTGCCGGCTTGGCATATCCGGTCACGAAGTTGAACACCCGCCCTGCATCGCGCCCATAAGCCGGATCCGCCGTGAACAAGCTGAGATCGGTGTAAATGCGCGCGGTGATGGCGTGATAATTGCCGGTGCCGAAATGGGTATAGGTGCGCAGCCCATCGGTCTCCCGGCGCACCACCAGGCTGACTTTGGCGTGGGTTTTGTAATCCACAAAGCCGTAAACCACCGCCGCGCCCGCACGCTCCAGATCGCGGGCCCAGCGCAGATTGGCCTCCTCGTCAAAGCGCGCCTTGATCTCCACCAAAGCGGTGACGTTCTTGCCCGATTCCGCCGCCTCGATCAGCGCCGCCACGATCGGCGAATTCTTGCTGGTGCGATACAGGGTTTGCTTGATGGCCACGACATTGGGATCAGCCGCCGCCTGCTGCAGGAATTGCACCACCGCATCGAAGGATTCGTACGGGTGATGGATCAGCATGTCCTTGGCGCGGATCGCCGCAAAGCAATCGCCACCGAAATCGCGGATCCGCTCGGGAAAGCGCGGCTCAAACGGCCTGAATTGCAGGTCGCAGCGATCATCCACGATCAGGCACGAAAGCGCCGCGAGACCAACCATGCCCTTAGCCACCACGATGGACGCCGGCTCGGCCTCCAACTCGCGGATGATGAAAGCGCGCATCTCTTCAGGCATGCGCGATTCCAGCTTCAGCCGGACGATCTCGCCCATGCGCCGTTGTTTGAGCATGGATTGGAATTCGAGAACCAGGTCTTCCGCCTCTTCCGCGATTTCCACGTCACTATCGCGCACCACGCGAAACGCCCCGCGCGCCAGCACGTCATAGCCCGGAAACAACAGATCCAAGAATTGCGCAATGGCCGCTTCCAGCGGCAAAAACCGGTGCTGCGGCGGCGCGCCTTTGGCCGGGGCCACACGCGGAAATTCGACAAAGCGCTCCACCTGGCTGGGCACCGGGGCCAGGGCATTCATGATCCGCCCGTCCTCGCGACGGCGCAGCCTTAAGGCGATGGCAAAGCCAAGATTGGGAATGAAGGGAAAAGGATGCGCCGGGTCGATCGCCAAGGGCGTCAGAAGCGGAAACACCCGCGCCAGGAAATCCGAGCGCAGCCATTCGCGCTCTTGTGGTGTGATCTCTTCCGGCTCTAGCACGCTGATGCCTTCAGCGCGCATTTCTTCGCGCAGCACGGTCCATTGCGCCTGCTGGCGTTCCATCAGGCGATTGGCCGCGGCCAATACTTGGCTTAATTGCTCATTGGGCGTCAGCCCATCCTGGCTGAGGGCCGTCAGCCCCACCTTGATCTGCTCATGCAGGCCCGCCACCCGTACCATGAAGAATTCGTCGAGATTGTTGGCGGAGATGGACAGGAAACGCAGCCGCTCCAGCAAAGGATGGCGATGGTTCTGCGATTCCTCCAGCACCCGATCATTGAAGGCCAGCCAAGACAGCTCCCGGTTCAAGAAGCGCTTCGGGGAGGTTGCGCTGATCGCGGCTGTGCCGGCCTTTTCGGGGCGGTCAGCGGCTTGGGGCGTGGCCACCCGCTCGGTCTGGGCACGGGGGGGCATCGGGCGGCGGCGATTGGGGCCTTTGGATTCGGTCATGTCGGGTCTCGTGGCGGGTCTTCACCAGGATCGGCCTCTTCGGCACCATAGCCTTCAACATCGTGTTGCGCCACCAGTTCACGAAGGGCGCGCCGGGCAATCTCATGCGAAATCGGCACGCTGACGCGCACGGCTGCGCGCTCGATCGCCAAGGTCAGCGCGGCGGCGGCGTGAAAGCTGCGCGCCATCCGCTCGGCGCAATAGCGCGCCACATCATCCTCAAGGCGCATGAAACGGGCGCGGCACAGCCGGCGCAGCACGCCGGCCAGCAGCGCCATATCCGGCTCCCCCAGCACGGCCGTGGGCAAAGCCACCAAGCGAGAGCGCAAATCCGGCAAGGTAACGCCCCAGGCCGCTGGCGTGGCGCGCGCCGTCAACAGCACGGCCCCATCGCCGTCGCGGGCCATGTCCAGCACCAACGTCAAAGCCAAATCGTCCAGCGCTTCTACCGGATCAATCACCAGCAAGCGCTCTGGCCCGGTCAGCAAATCCTGCAAATCCGCGGCGCTTGCGCCCGGTGGCGCGATGCGCGCACCCATGGCCTGGGCCCAGACCTGCGCCATATGCGATTTCCCCGCGCCCGGCGCCCCTACCAAAGCCAGCGCCCGGCCCGGCCATTCGCGCCACCGCGTCAACATGCTGGCGGCCTCGCGATTGCTTTGCGAGAGGATCAGCGCTTCGGCGGAAAAATCATCCGGCGCACGCTCGAACAAGCGCGGCTGTTCGCTCATTGCGCCGCGGCGAGACGCAATTGCAGACCCGTGCCGCTTTCCAACAACACCCCACCATCGCGGGCGATTTCGGCGCGCAATTGCTCCAGCGTGCCGACATAGCCCAGCGATATTAGGGCCCCAGTGGTAGAGACCGCATCGATCCGGATATCGCTCACCAAGGTGCGCGAGGCCGCCTCCATCACCCGCTTCAGCGCCAGCCATTGCGTCTGGTTCGCGAACAAGGCCTGCACCGCCACCCGGCTATCGGGCCCAGCGCCGCGCGCCACCCGCGCCTTCCAATCATCTTGCACCTTGGCGTTGACCGCCAAGGCCAGCTGGCGAAAGGCTTGAGGAAAGCCGCTTTCGCCTGGGCCCACCGTGGCGCTGGCGGTGCCGCGATCGGCCCGCAGCCCGTTGGGGCCCACTTCTGTCAAGCTGGCGTTCAGTACCGCGCCCGCTGGCTGCGCCGTCACAAACAGCACGCTGGCAGCACCCGCCTCTTGCGCTGCGGCCTGCGCGGCCTCCCAGCTGGCGGGCCCAGAGCCGGCCGCGAAGGTCAGCAGCACCGGCGCGATTTCATTTTGAAAGCCGCTCTGCGACCAGGCGAGCCGCCATTGCGCGTCTAAGGCGGGGGAAGCGCCCAGCAGAACCGGCGCGACCAAGACCGGCGGCCCGCGCTGATCCGTGATGGTGCCATAGCCTGCCTCCGCCAGCAATTGGCGCACCAGTATGGGGTTAAAGTTGACGTTCAACCGGGCGATATAGCGCGTGCCGCTGCGCCGCTCTTCTTGCACGTCAATGCTGGTAACCACCCGCTCGTAAATCGCGGGTGTCAGCGTGGGCACGCCCAAGCGGGTGAAATCGGTGGGCGAAACCAGCCGGCGTGTCACCCGGGACCATGCCATTTCCTGAGCCTTGGAAAAAGCCAAGGGCCGCGCGGCCGCCGCGCTAACGGCGGTTTCATCAACAAGCACATCCTGGACCGAATAGATGGCCCCAGGCCCCTGGGCCCTTGCGGGCAGGGTCAAGAACGCGCAAACCATCCCAAGCAGCGCCATCATGAAGGTGGAGATGCGCATCGCTGTTTCCTCATGGGCTGCTATGATCCGACCCGCCAACAGCACCCTAACGGATGCCTGCAGCGATAACACGACGAAACGATAGTTGGCGCGCCCGCGCAAGAGAGACCATGCCTGCCACGCCCCCTTTGACCTACAAATCTGCAGGTGTCGATATCGACGAAGGCGAGCGGCTGATCGATCTGATCGCCCCCGCCGCGCGCGCCACGGCCCGCCCCGGGGCCTCCGCGGCGTTGGGCGGGTTTGCGGCGCTGCTCGATCTCAAGGCCGCCGGCTTTATCGATCCCATCGTGTTGGCCACCACCGACGGCGTCGGCACCAAGCTAAAAATCGCCATTGAAACTGGCCTGCATGCCACGATCGGGGTGGATCTGGTGGCCATGTGCGTCAATGATTTGTTGGCGCAGGGCGCGGAGCCTTTGCTGTTTCTGGATTATTACGCCACCGGCAAGCTCTCGGCTGAAAGCGCGGGGGCGGTCATCGCCGGCATCGCGCACGGCTGCAGCCTTGCCGGCTGCGCCCTCGCGGGCGGCGAAACCGCGGAAATGCCGGGCATGTACCGAGAGGGTGATTATGATCTGGCCGGCTTTGCCTTGGGCGCGGCGGAGCGGGGCCAGCTCTTGCCGCGGTTGGACGCCATGGCATCGGGCGATGTGCTGATCGGCGTCGGCTCTTCTGGGCCTCATTCCAACGGCTATGCCTTGATCCGCGCCATCATCGCCCAAAGCGGGCTGGCCTGGGATGCTCCCGCGCCCTTCGCGCCGGGGCAAAGCCTTGCCGAGGCCTTGTTGACGCCCACCCGCATCTATGTGCGTGCTTTGCTGCCATTGATCCGTGACCATGCCATCCTGGGTCTGGCGCACATCACCGGCGGCGGCCTGATCGGCAATACGCCCCGCGCTTTGCCAAAAACGCTCGTGCCGGCGTTGGATTGGGCGGCCTGGCCGCTGCCGCCGGTGTTTGGCTATTTGCTGGAGGCCGGGGCCGTGCCGATCGAAGACGCGCGCCGCACCTTCAATCTCGGCATCGGCATGGTGCTGATCGCCGCGCGCGCCAAGGCCGAGCATGCCCTCACGGCGCTGCGTGCCGCCGGCGAAACCGCCTGGGTGATCGGCGAAGTGCGCAGCGCATGATTCCCAAGATCGCGGTGTTGTTATCGGGGCGGGGCTCCAATCTCGCAGCCTTGCTAGAAGCGCAAGGCAATGGCGCGCCGTACCGCATCGCGCTGGTCGGCTCCAACCAGCCGGACGCGCCAGGCTTGGCCATCGCGCAGGCGGCGGCCATCCCAGTTTTCGCTTTGGATCACCGCCCGTTTGGCCGCAATCGGCAAGCCTTCGAAGCCGCGCTCGATGCTTTGATCGCCCCGCATGATATCGCGTTGATCGCTTTAGCGGGGTTTATGCGGGTGCTGACCCCCTATTTCGTGGATCGTTGGGCTGGGCGGCTGATCAATATCCACCCTTCGCTTTTGCCCGCCTTTCCCGGCCGTGACACCCATCAGCGGGCGCTGGCCGCGGGGCTGAAACTGCATGGCTGCACCGTGCATTATGTTACGGCAGGCGTCGATGAGGGGCCGATCATCGCGCAGGCTGCGGTGCCAGTGCTGCCTGACGATAATGCCGATACCCTCGGCGCGCGGGTGCTCAAAGCCGAGCACGTGCTCTACCCCAACGCTCTAGCCCTAGTGGCCCAGCAAAACCAAAGCGACATCCGTGGCTTTGGCCCGCCGCCCAACCAACCGCTAATCCTCAGCGGCTGGCTGGAAAAGCCGGTTTAATTGTCCAAAAAGCTACGCAGTTTGCGCGAGCGGCTGGGGTGTTTCAGCTTGCGCAGGGCTTTGGCCTCGATCTGGCGGATCCGTTCGCGCGTGACGGAAAATTGCTGGCCCACCTCCTCCAGCGTGTGATCCGTATTCATGCCGATGCCAAAACGCATGCGCAGCACCCGCTCTTCGCGCGGCGTCAGGGAGGCCAGCACCCGCGTGGTGGTTTCGCGCAGATTGCTTTGGATGGCGGCATCCACCGGCAAAATCGCGCTTTTGTCTTCGATGAAATCGCCCAGATGGCTATCTTCCTCATCCCCGATCGGGGTTTCGAGGCTGATCGGCTCCTTGGCGATTTTCATCACCTTGCGCACTTTTTCGAGCGGCAGGCCCAGCTTTTCGGAAAGCTCTTCCGGGGTGGGCTCTCGCCCGATCTCGTGCAGCATTTGGCGCGACGTGCGCACCAGCTTGTTGATCGTTTCGATCATATGCACCGGGATGCGAATGGTGCGCGCCTGATCGGCGATGGAGCGGGTGATGGCCTGGCGAATCCACCACGTGGCATAGGTGGAAAACTTGTAGCCGCGCCGATACTCGAACTTATCGACCGCCTTCATCAGGCCGATATTGCCCTCCTGGATCAGATCCAGAAATTGCAGGCCCCGATTGGTGTATTTCTTGGCGATGGAGATAACGAGGCGCAAATTGGCCTCCACCATCTCCTTTTTCGCTTGGCGGGCTTCGCGCTCCCCCTTTTGCACGGCATGCACGATGCGGCGGAATTCATCGATCGGCACGCCGGTTTCCTGGGCCAGCCCGCGCACATCCTGGCGCATGGAATCGACCGCGCTGCGCTCACTATCAATAAAATGCGTCCACACCTTGGAGCGCCCACGCACAGCATCACACCAGCCGGGCGTGAGTTCTTGGCCCTGGTAGGCATCGAGGAAATGCAAACGCGAGACACCGTTGGCATCGGCCAGCCGCATCAAGCGCCCCTCAAGCGAAACCAATTTCCGATTGATGGCATAGAGTTGCTCAACCAGGCTTTCGATACGAGCGTTGTTGAGTTTGAGCTTCTTCAGCTCCTCGATGATGGTGTTCTGCAGGCCCTGGTAGCGACCGGCATCTTTTTCTGAGGCGTTTTTGCCGCGCACGCGCTGCTCGATGCGCTTTTCCTGCAAATTGCGGAATTCTTCGAAGGCCTCAGCAATCGCATCCAAGGTGGCCATCACGCCTTCGCGCAATTCGGCCTCCATGGCGGACATGGAAATCGCCGCCCCGTCATCGAAATCATCGTCGGAATCGAGGGAGGCGTCGCCGCCTTCAACGGCGGGCACCGCTTCGGGCGATGGCGCTTGGGTTTGCGGGGCCATCGGCGCGGGAGGCATGCCGGGGGGCATGCCGGGCACGCCGCCGCCGGGCGCTGCCATGCCCGGTGTGATGCCCATGGCCGCGCCATAAGTGCCCTCAAGATCGATGATGTCGCGCAGCAAGATCTGCTGGCTGCGCAATTCATCGCGCCACACCATGATGGCCTCAAAGGTCAGCGGGCTTTCGCACAAGCCGCGGATCATCGCATCGCGCCCCGCCTCGATCCGCTTGGCGATGGCGATTTCACCCTCACGTGAGAGCAATTCGACCGAGCCCATCTCCCGCAAATACATGCGCACCGGATCATCGGTGCGGTCCGCGTCCTCACGCATATTGGTGACGGGGGGCTTGCCCTCCTCGCGCGCCACAACTTCGCGCGCCGCAGGCTCTTCCTCGGCCGGCTCCTCTTCAGTATCGACAACATTGATGCCCATTTCCGAGAGCATGGCCAATGTATCTTCGATTTGCTCGGAGGTGAATTCCTCCGAAGGCAAGACTTTGTTCAATTCCTCATGGGTAACGAAGCCGCGTTGCTTTGCGGCCTTGATCATCCGCTTGACTGCGGCATCCGTCAGATCGAGAAGGGGGCCATCCGCGGCCTCGGGCGCTTCTTGAACCTGATCTTCCGTTTTGCTCATCGTGCGTTCCATTTGTAAAGCGCTGCGCGCTTAAGGTTTGGGGTCACGCCGGCTGGCTATGACCCGCTCCGCATTGGCGGCGCGCTCCGTAGCCAGACGCGTGGCCTGGGCCAGCTTCCAGTTGTCGTCCTGTTGTTCCGCATCAAAAGAGCGAAATTCGGCATTGATCTCTTTGTCGCTCAGTGCTTCATCGAGCAATGCCAGCCATTCTCCCTCCAGGCGGTGATCCAGGCTTGGCTTGCCCGTGGTGGGTGAAGCCCAAGCGGCCAGGCGCAAGGCAGCAGAATGATGACCGATTCGGCTTACATGGTTGCTAAGTGCTGCAAGGTCAACTGCCTGCTCTGTACTGGCTAAATCCAGCAAAGCGTGGCGAATTTCGTTCAGCGCCGCATCATCAATGCTCAGAGCGGCCAGGCGCTCCTGCCCCAGATGCAGCAAAGCGGGGTGGGCAATGGCTTGTTTTAGTAAGAATTCGATGGTGTTGGGGCCGGTGCGCGGCGCGGCGCTGCTGGCTTTGGTTTCGGGCCGGGCGCGGATTTCCGGCTTGGCGGCAAAGCGCCCGCGTTCAAATTTTTGAAAGGGCGCGCGCGGCGCGGCGGGGCCGTTCTGTCCGAGAGCCTCATCAGCGCGCCGGCTGAGCTCCAATTCATACTGGCGACGGGTTTCGCCATCCTGGATACGGGCGCTAGCCTCACGCAGGCGCGCGCGCAGGCCGGCCCGCGCCTCCGGCGTATCGAGCGGCTGGGCCGCCTGCTCACGCGCGAACAGCGCCGCGCTGATGGGCAGCGCTTGGTCGATCAGGGCCCGCAGCGCGCCAGCGCCTTGCTCGCGGAACACATCGTCGGGATCCTGGCCTGCCGGCAAAAACGCGATCTTGAGCGTCCGGGTCGGCCCCAAATGCGGCAGCGCCAAATCCATGACCCGCGCACCGGCGCGCTGGCCGGCACCATCACCATCAAAACACAGGATCGGCGCGGGCGCGGCGCGCCACATCAGCTGCAATTGCGCCTCGGTCAAGGCGGTGCCCAGCGGGGCCACCGCCGCGCAGCCCGCTTGCTCCAGCGCGATGACATCGACATAGCCCTCAGCCGCGACCAGCCCTGGCCCCTCGCCCTTTGCCAAGCGCCGCTTGGCCTCTGCCAATCGATAGAGCGTGGAGCCTTTGTGGAACAAAGCCGTTTCTGGGGAATTGAGGTATTTGGCCGGCTGCTTGGGATCGAGGGCGCGCCCGCCAAACGCGATGATCCGCCCGCGCCCATCGGCGATGGGAAACATCACCCGGTTGCGAAACACGTCGATCGACCGGCGGCCCTCATTCTGTTTGGCCAGGCCCGCCCCCTCGATCTCGTTCCAGGAAAAACCCTTGGCTTGCAGGGCCTCCAACATGCTGGACCAGCCATCCAAGGCAAAGCCGAGGCCGAACTCTGTGATAATGGCCGGCGCCAGCCCCCGTTTGGCCAGATAAGCGCGCGCATTCGCCCCGGCCGGGCCTTGCAGATTGCCTTGAAAAATCTTGGTGGCCGCATGCAGCACCACAAACAAGCGCTTGAGGCGCGCATCGGCTTCTCCATCGCCAACGCGGCTTTGTGGCAAAGCCAGCCCCGCGAAATCGGCCAGGCGCTCCACCGCCTCAGGGAAGCTAAGCCCATCGAGGCGCATGGCCAGATCGATCACCGAGCCGCTCGCCTGGCAGCCAAAGCAATGAAACATGCCCTTGTCATCGAGCACATGGAAAGACGCGCTTTTTTCGCTATGGAAAGGGCAGCAGGCCCAATATTCGCCCTTGGCTGGCTGCGATTTGCGCCTGTTCCAGGTGAGACGCCGCCCCGCGTAATCAGCGATGGAGGCCATCTCCCGCACACGGCGCAGGAAGTCATCGGAAAAACGCATGGACCCGCACTTCGCAGCAGCCTAATGGAGGCGCAGGCTAACCCTGTTCGCGCCGCGCCGCCAGGGCCGGTCTGCTTATGCCTTGCTGAGGGGGATTACGCGATGCGATGTCTGGTGATTGGGGTGATGATGCTGCTTTCTCCCATGCAGG
>JAKFWI010000198.1 GCA_021731965.1 Hyphomonadaceae bacterium
GGCGCCATTTGCTAGCCGATCCGGAGAAAACCCGCAGCCAGCCAATCGCCCCGAAAACCATCGAAGCGCCGGCAGTGAGCCCGACGGAAACATCGATAGACGTTTTGACCCACCCTGCGCGTGATGTTGCGGGCCTTGGCCATGCTTTGCTGGCCCGCCTCGATCTCCATCTGGAAAGCGTGTTCAGCCTGCAGGCGCTCGAGCGGATCGCCGGTGCTGCCCGCCGGGGCACGCAATCGCGCCGTCGCTGCGTTCGTGAGCAGGCACCCGATGCGGTGCTGCGTCTCTCGCAACTCATTTGCGCCGATAGCGCGGCCAGTGGCTTGGCAGAAGAAATCCTGTACGGCGGCGGCCATGATCTTGGCGATCTGCTGACGCGCGGGCGCGCACCGCTCAGCGCCGAAGCGACCCGCGTATTCCTGCTGGTTGACGCGGCCTACGCCTAAGCGGGTTAACCCGGCGCGGCCGCTTTGCTGGCAGTTTTCTGGATGAAGGCTTGGGATTCGCTGCCTGCCCAGCCGGCGATTTCATTAATGCCGCTCTGCGCCGCATCACGCAGCGCCCGGGCAGCCTCAGCAGAGCCGCGCTTGGCCAACGGCATGGAGATGCCGACCCGCTTGGTACTGATCAAAGCGCGGTTGCGCGCATCGAGCAAAAAGGCGCTGGCCACGAAATGCGCCACCGGCGCACTGCCAGTATCTTCCTGGACCTCAAAAGCATCGACGGTCCAGCGCAGTTGGACATCGGGGCGCGCCCCCTCATTGGTCAAGGCTGCCGCCCGCACGCCGGGCCTTCGCCGCAGCGCGTCTGCAAGCAGCGCCACAAGCTGGACTCGCGCCGGGCCGGACCAGGCTGCGCCCTCCACAAAGGCCACGCGCTGATCCCTGCGCCAGACCAGATCGTCCCCCAGCATGGCTGCGGGCCCTTCCGGGGCCTGCAGACCGATGATCGCGCCCTCGCTATTTGCCGCTCCCAGCGCCGCTTCTGGCTGGAAATGTGCCAGGGCATATAGCGGCGAAGGCGGCGGCGGCTTAGGCAGCAAAGAAACGCAGCCTGAGGCCAATAAGCTCGCGGCCACGGCTGTGACGGGAAGAAATCGGCGCGCGTCCATCAATCCACCTTTATTGTTGGTCGCTTCGAACTGATCAAGAAGCCAGTAGGATCCTGGTTGAGTTCATCGACGACGACGTCTAACGAGGCGGCGAGGCGGCGCAGGTCTTCTGCCGCAGCGCCAAGCTCCGGGAGGGTATCCACTGACGCAATGCCTGCCGCGCTCTCGATATTTGTCAGCGCCTGGGTGCCGGTATCGGCGGTGCGCTCAATCGCGGCCAAGGATTTGCGGGCTTGCTGCAAGGTGCTGCTGACTTCTGTCAACACCGGCTCCAGCCGCTGATCGACATTGCCAGATAGCTTTTCTACGGCAATCGCAGCGTTCGAAATCGATAGCGCCGCCTCGCGCACCTGGATCATTGCCGTATCAGCATCGCCAATTATGGCTTTGTTTTTTGACAATTCCGCCGAGAGCTTGCGCAAATCCGCGATGATGTTGCTGAAGTTTTCAACATTGGCCGGGGAAAGCACCGTGCGCACCGATTGCAATGCCTGCTCGGCGCTGACGGCCACCGATTCCCCTGCCGCCAGCAATCCTTCGAACTGGCCGGGCTTGCCCATGATTTGCGGCGGGGCTTGGCCCAATTTGCCCTTGAGGGCAGGATCCTTGGGATTGCCTGCTCCCAATTGGATCAGCGACACGCCGGTTAAGCCCAGCGGTTCGAGCTGAGCGGTGGTGCTGGTGCGCACGGGGGTGTTGGCATCGATCCGCACGCGCGCCAGCACGCGATTGGGATCCTTCGGATCAAGCCGCAGATTGGTCAATTCACCCACCTTGATGCCCTGAAAGCGCACCTCGCCGCCCGTGGCCAGCCCGCGCACCGGGCCCACAAAGACCACGTCATAGACAGCAAACGTCTGATTGAAGCTCGCCCTAGCAAACCACAAGGCGAACAGCATCATGACAACGCTGACGCCAATGGCGAACCCGCCGATCAGAACATAATGCGCGCGATTTTCCATGGCTCACTTTCCTCGCGAATTGGCAGCCGCGCGCCCGCGCGGGCCCGAGAAATATTCTATAATCCAGGGTTGCGTCAGCGCACGCACTTCATCAATCGTGCCAATTGCAGCAACGCGCCCACTTAGCAACACGGCCACGCGATCACAGACTTCGTGCAGCGTATCGAGATCATGGGTTACCATGAACACTGTCAAGCCGAGCGCGTCGGTCAGCTCGCGGACCAATCGATCAAAACGGCTGGCCGAAACGGGATCGAGGCCCGCAGTCGGCTCATCAAGGAAGAGCAATTCCGGCTCCAGCGCCAAGGCCCGCGCCAGCGCCGCACGCTTGCGCATGCCGCCCGAAATCTCGGCGGGCCGCTTGTGGTGCGCTTCGTCGCTTAGGCCCGCCATGGTCAGCTTGATATCAGCCAATTCCCCCGCCAGCTTTTCGGTGATCTCTGTGTGCTCGCGGATCGGCAGCAGGACGTTTTCCTTGACGCTCAAGGTCGAGAACAGCGCCCCATCCTGGAACATCACGCCCCAGCGCTTGTCGAGGCCCTGCAGGTCCCCGCTGGGCAGGCGCGGGGCCACCTGCACTCCAAGCACGTGGATTTCGCCCGCGCTAGGCTGCTCAAGCGCCACGATCTGCCGCAGCAGCACAGATTTGCCCTCCCCCGAGGGGCCGACAATCCCGATAATCTCCCCGCGGTAGACATCGAGATCGAGGCCGCGATGCACGGTCTGGGTGCCAAACTGCGAGACCAACCCGCGCACGCGGATCGCCACATCGGAGTCTGCGGCGGCGCTCACCAGCCAATCTCGATGAACCAGAGGGCGAACAGCGCATCCAGCACCACCACGAAGAAGATGGATTGCACCACCGAAGTGGTGACCCGCCGCCCCAAAGAGGCGACATCCGTTCCGGTCTGCAGCCCGTGGCGGCACCCGGTTACGGCGATCACCACCGCAAAAATCGGTGCCTTGATCATGCCCACGAAGAAATGCTCGATCGGCACGCTTTCCTGGATGCGCGAGAGAAACAGCAAGGGACTGATGCCCAAGGCGGCCCAGGTGATGGTGATGCCGCCCCCCAGGCCCGCCAAGATGGCCAGAAACGTCAACAGCGGGGCCATGAACAGAATGGCCAAAACCCGCGGCGCAACCAACGCATCCATTGGATTGATGCCCAGCACACGCATGGCATCGATCTCCTGGCGCATTTTCATGGAGCCCAGCTCAGCGGTAAAAGCACTGGCCGTGCGCCCCGCCAGCAAGATGGCGGTGATCACGACCCCAAATTCGCGCAAAATGGCGTAAGCGACCAATTCCACTGTAAAAATGGACGCCCCGAAATCCGCCAGGATCCGCGCCCCGAGATAAGCCACCACGATGCCGATGAAGAAGGCCAACACACAAATGATGGGCAAGGCATTCAATCCCGCAGTTTCCATCACGGTGAACATGCTCGCCCAGCGCATACGTTTTGGGCGCAGCACCAAGGCACCCAGCGTGGTCAGCGTCTGACCCAGAAACGAAATCGTATCGAGCAATTCCAGCCAAGCCTGCGATAGGCCGCGGCCCGCCCGTTCGAGCAACAGATCCAGACTGGAATAGGGCACAGGGGCCAAAGGGCACGGCCGCGCCGCGCCGCGCGCCACGTCGATCAGGCGCTCGACATTAGGGTGCGCCCCCAAAATGCGCACCGGCGTGTCCGTATAGCCGCAGGGGGAGCCGCCCCGCACCGTGCGATCCATTAAATAGGCACCAGCCACATCGAGCTGCCCCAGCGCGCTGACATCGATGGCCGCCCCGAGCGAATCGTGCGCCGCGATCTCCAGCAAAGCCGCATCGAGGCCGCTTACGGTCCATACGGTCCAATCCCCACGCACCGCGAGCACAGGCCCACCGGCCCCGGTCAGGAGCTGGAAGGTCGCGGGAGCGGGCGTTTCTCGCTGCTGCATAATGCCATTTCTATCAGTCAAGCCTTAGCAAAGCATGCACCCGCACCATTTTGGAGAACACTCTGTGCACGAAACCGTGTTTGCAGCTTGCCGTTGTCGTTGAAATGTCATCAAGGTGTCACACATGAGCAAGCCCCTCCTTCTTTTGCTTGGCCCGTCGGCTTTGCCGGGCGCGACTTCTGCCAGTGAAATCCACCTGACCTTGCAGGCTGAGGCGCTCGCCGTTCCGCAAGACGATTGGGAGATCGTCGAAGCGCCTTTTCGCTGGTGGGACGGACTGGAGGCCGCTCGCACGGCGATCTTGGCACGGGCACCAGCGGCGGTCTTGCTGGTCGCCACCGATCCTGATGCGGCCTTGGTGCGCGTGTCGGCCGGCGCGCGCAACCGTGCCGGAACCGAGAAAGATGCCGCAGGCCATGGCTGGCCGGGGCGCCAGATCGCGCCGGGTGGCAAAAGTCAATTGCTGGCTTCTTTGCCCAGTGACGGCCTGTTGGCTGCCGTGCGCGCGAGTGGAGCGCCCGCGGAAATGGTCGGCCATCCCGGCCTTGGCGTCACCAATCGCTGCTTCTACGGCTTGTTGGCCGCGTCCGGCTCAGCGATGATTGGCTGCTTACATTTGCCCATGTCTTTGGAATCGGCGCGTCGCCATGCCAGCGCCACCCCATCGCGCCTCAATCGCGCAACTTTGCTGAATGCCGTGCTGGCGGCGCTGGCATTTGCGCAAAGCCTTAGTGGGGCAGACCTGGGCGGCTTAGAACCCGCGCGACCAGCGGCACGCTGAACGCCAGCCCCAATGCCGCGAGGCCCGACATGGCCAGATATCCTCCAAAGCCAAAGCTCTGGTATAGCCAGCCGGAGCTCAAAATCGCGAGGCCCAGCAGCGTGCCGCCTGAAACGGCCCCGTACAGCGCGCCGGCGAAACCGGCCTGCCCTTCGGGGATCTCCTCATAGACAATACGCATCGCGCCCAAATGGCAGGCCGCAAAGGTTAGGGCGTGCAAAGTCTGCAAAGGCCACAAGGCCGCCAAAGGCGGCGCCAAACTCATACACCCCCAGCGGATAACCGCCCCAGCGCCGCCTGCCATGACCAGCCATTCGGGCGCGAAGCGACGCTCCCCCCGGCTCATGGCCAGGAAAAAGCCAATCTCTGTCAGCGTGCCGCACGCCCATAGCCAGCCGATCGTCGAGGCCTCCAGCCCCTGGGTGCGCCAAACCAAAGTCGAAAACCCGTAGTAGAAAGCGTGTGCCGCTTGGATGAGGCCCGCGGCCAGTAAGGCCAGGATCAAGCGGCGACTGCGCAGCAATACGCGCGCGGTATCGCGCCAATGGCCGCGAGGGCCCGCTTCTATTAACGCGGGATCACTGGGGGCCAGCAGCCACAAAAATCCCGCCGCTAAGGCCACGCCGCTGATCAGCCACCAGATCGCCACGCCCGGCCCGTGCGCGCTGATATGATACCCCACGGCCACGCTACCGAGAATGTAGCACGCCGAGCCGATGCTGCGCGCCAGCCCAAAGGGCCAGCCTCCGTTTTTCGAGGCGCGCAACGCGCCCCCCTCCGCCAAGGGAATGATGGCCGAAATGGCGCTGGCCGCACAAAAGCTCAAAGCCGCCATGGCCAGAAAGGAGGTGCTAAACGCAAACAGGCAATAGGCGGCCAGCGCCATCAGGCTCAGCCAGCGCAGCGGGGTGCGGCGATCCTTGAAGCGATCAGCCCAGCCGCCGAGCAACGGCCCAACCACCAAACGCAGCAATTGCGCCCCGGACAGCACCACGCCGATTTGCACGCCGCTAAAGCCGCGCTCTGTCTCCAGCCAGCGGGGCAGAAACGGAACGCTCGCTCCCAGTCCAAAAAACATGCACGACATCAATACCGCCGCGCTGAAGGATCGCGCCTGCTCGACCCCATCGCCTGTTCGCGCACGCATCAAAGCCCGCCGTGCTGATTGACTCGTCGCGTAGACGATGGAACGCGTTGGCCGGCAAGGCAATGCGCGTCGCCTTACCGGCGCGGAAATTTCGCAAAACCCCGGGGGGTTACAGCCAGGAGGATCGCATGCACACCAAAGGTGCCACTCCGCTGTTGGGCGCAATCTCGGGATTTCTGTGCGTCGCCATCGGGGCGTTTGGCGCGCACGCTTTGCAGGATGCGCACGCCCGCATGCTTGTGGAGACCGGCGTGCGCTATCATTTTTTCCATACCACGACCTGTTTTGCTGCGATTTCGTTTTGCAATTGGGGGGCGAGCAGCGCGCGGCGCGCGCCCCCGTTTTTCTTCGCCGGCATCGTGCTGTTTTCGGGCTCGCTGTACGCACTCGCGCTTGGCGGGCCAAGATGGCTGGCTATCGCCACCCCGTTTGGCGGCCTTTGCTTTCTCCTTGGCTGGCTGATCATGGTCTTTGCCGGCTATTCCCTCTACAAAAAAGGCTCCACGCCCTCATGAAGGATGACGCCATGACGCAGTTTCCGGGTTGGCCGCAGGCGCGCTATGTGGAGGCCAACGGCGTGCGACTGGCACTCTATGCTGCGGGGCCGGAAGACGCCAAGCCGCCCATCGTATTTTGCCATGGCTTCCCTGAAATCGCCTTTTCCTGGCGCCACCAAATGCGCGCGCTCCCGGCGCAAGGCTTTCGGGTGCTGGCCCCCGATCAGCGCGGCTATGGCGCGAGCGATGCGCCCAGGGGGGCGGCTGCTTACCAGATCGAGACGCTCTGCGCCGATATGTGCGCGTTGCTGGATGGCGAGGGCATCGCCAAAGCGGTGTTCTGCGGGCATGATTGGGGCGGCTTTATCGTCTGGGAAATGGCGCGCCGCCACCCAGACCGCGTGGCCGGCGTGATCGGGCTGAACACGCCTTATCTGCCGCGCGCGCCGATCGATCCGCTCGCTATCCTCGAGGCCCGCTTTGGGCCGGAAATGTACATCGTGTTTTTTCAGCGCCCAGATCAGGCGGAGGCGCTATTCGAGGCCGACATCGACAAGACCATCCGCTATTTTTTCCGGCGCAGCGACGTGTTTCCCGAAATGTTCGCTGCCCGCCCGGCCGATCAGCGTGATCTGGCCTTCCAAAAAGCTCTGCCGCGATTTAACCCCGCCAATACCGAAAGCCAATTGCTGAGCGATGCGGAGCGCGCGGTCTATGTGGAGGCCTTTAGCCGAAGCGGCTTTCATGGCCCGGTGAATTGGTATCGCAATATGAGCGGCAATTGGGCGCGATCGGCCGGGCTGGCAGAGCGGATCGAGCATCCCTGCCTCATGATTATGGCGCAGAACGACATCGTGCTGCCGCCCTCCGCCGCGGACGGCATGGAAACGCGCATCACCCATTTGGAAAAGGCCCTGGTGGAGGGCTCGGGCCATTGGACGCAGCAGGAAAAGCCGGATGAGGTCAACCGGCTGATCGCCGATTGGATGAGACGCACGTTTCCCGATTGACGCATTTTCGGACGAGGAACCGGGACGCCATTTTTGGCAAAAAATGCGCTAAGCAGCGTCGCCCGCGCACCAGCCCGAGGCCCACGCCCACTGGAAGTTATAGCCGCCCAGCCAACCGGTGATATCGACCGCCTCCCCGACGAAATAGAGGCCCGGCACGTGCCTGGCCATCATGGTATTTTGCAACAGATCGCGGGTATCGACGCCGCCCAGCGTCACTTCCGCTTTGGTGAAGCCCTCGGTGCCGGAGGGGAAAAACCGGAAGGCCGCCAGACCTTGTGCCAAAGCGCGCAGATCCGTGGCCTTGATGCCCTGGAGGGGCGTGCCGGCCCAATCGCCGGCAAAGACCTTCGCGAGCCGGTCCGGCATATAGGCGCTCAGCGCCTGGGTTAGCAGCATTTGCGGCCTTTGCTGCTTCGCCGTGAGCAGGAAGTCCGCCGGGATGGCCGCGGTGAAATCCACGGTCAAAGCCTCGCGCGCGCGCCAATAGGAAGACGCCTGCAAGATGGCGGGGCCCGATAGCCCGCGGTGGGTGAAGAGCAGCGCCTCCGCGAAACCCGGGCCGTTGGCCGCGGCGCGTACTGGCAGCGATACGCCGGCCAATGGCCCAAAGCGGGCGAGATCGGTCGCGCCAAAAGTAAGCGGCACCAGCCCAGCGCGCGGTGCCTCGAGGCGCAAGCCAAACTGCGTGGCCAGCCGGTAGGCCAGATCACTCACCCCAAGTTTGGGGATGGATAACCCGCCTGTGGCCACGATCAGAGCCGGCGCGTGGAACATGCCTATCGAGGTGTCCAGCACGAATGCCTCAGCGCGGCGCACTGCGCTTACATCCACGCCGGTGCACAGCGCGACGCCCTGCGCCTGCGCCAGCAGCATGGCCACGATCTTTTTGGCGGAGCCCGTCCCCTCGCAGAACAATTGCCCGAGGGTTTTTTCATACCAATCAATGCGGTGCGCGCGCAGCAGATCCAGGAAATCCTCCGGGCCAAAGCGCGCCAGCGCGGATCGACAAAACGCCGGATTGGCCCCGATAAAGCTTTCCGCCTTGATCACCCGATTGGTAAAATTGCAGCGCCCGCCGCCGGAAATCAGGATTTTCGCGCCCGGCTCGGCGTTGCGCTCCAGCAGCAGCACGCGCCGCCCCCGCTGGTTGGCACGCGCGGCAGCCATCAAGCCGGCGGCCCCCGCACCCAGTACAATCACGTCAAAGCCGGTGCTCAGCGCCCGCACGCCGCCCGTGCCGCCTGGATCACATGATCCATTTGCGGCAAAGCCAGCCGCTCCAGATTGGCGGCATAAGCCAGCGGGGCGTCGATCTGGTGGATCCGCGTGGGCGGCGCATCCAGCCAATCGAAGGCTTCGGCGCACACCCGCGCCACGATCTCTGCGCCCACACCCATGGGGCCCCAGCCTTCTTCGACGGTGATCAGCCGGTTGGTGCGCTTGACGCTTTCTACCACCGTGGCGCTATCGAGAGGGCGCAAGCTGCGCAGATCCACGACTTCCGCCTCAATCCCTTCCTCCGCCAGCGCCACAGCGGCTTTGAGCGCCACGCCAACCATGCGCGAATGGGCCACCAGCGTGACATCACGTCCCGGCCGGCGGATCAGCGCCTTGCCGATCGGCACCAACCAATCCACCCCATCCGGCACATCGAAACTTTCGCCATAGAGCATTTCATGCTCCAGGAAGATGATGGGATTGGGATCGCGAATCGCGGATTTCAGCAGGCCTTTGGCATCAGCCGCATCATAGGGGGCCAGCACTTTCAGGCCCGGCACATGCGCATACCAGCTGGAATAATCCTGGCTGTGCTGCGCACCAACGCGTGACGCCGCCCCGTTGGGGCCGCGAAACACGATTGGGCAGGTAATCTGACCGCCCGACATATAAAGGGTTTTGGCGGCCGAATTGATCAGATGATCGATCGCCTGCATGGCAAAGTTGAAGGTCATGAATTCCACGATGGGGCGCAGGCCCGCCATGGCCGCACCCACCCCAAGGCCAGCAAAGCCGTGCTCGGTGATCGGCGTATCCACGACGCGCCTTGCACCAAATTCCTCCAGCAAACCGCGCGAGACCTTGTACGCCCCCTGATACTCCGCGACCTCCTCGCCAATCAAAAACACATTGGCATCCCGGCGCATTTCTTCAGCCATGGCGTCGCGCAGCGCGTCCCGCACGGTAGTTTTGACCATAGCCGCGCTGGCAAGCGCGACGGGGGCCGCCGCGGCGATCACTGCCGGCGGTGGAGGCGCAGCGGCGCGCGCGGGCGGGGTGGGCGCAGCCGCCGCCCCGTTAGCGCTGGCAATGCGTGCGATGGGTGTGTTGACCCGGACGCCCTGCGCCCCGGCTGGAACCAACACGGCCTCCAACACCCCTTCGTCCACCGCCTCGACCTCCATCGTGGCCTTATCGGTTTCGATCTCGGCGATCACCTGCCCCGCAGTGATGGAATCGCCCTCTTTGACCAGCCATTTGGCAAGATTGCCCTCCTCCATGGTGGGGGAAAGCGCCGGCATCAGAATATCGATGGCCATGCATTATCCTCAATCGCTCGTTTTGGTTATCACCCGCCCAGCCGCCGGCGGGCAAGTGCATTCTGTTTTCTTCGCGCCCGCATCAAAGGTTGGGCTGCAGAAAGGCAAACAGCACAAGCCCAGCCAGCAGAAACCCAAAGCCATAGATCACGCGGCGATAATAGTGCTGGGGCCGGCGCGCCGCCGCAATGGCGCGGTGCGGAAAGCGAAAACGGCGCCAGCGTGCCGCCGGCTCCATGGCCGCATCCTCAGTGCGGAGGCGCTTTTGCTCACCCAGATGGGCAAGGATAAACTGCGTTCCCGCAGCCCCAAACAAAGCAATGACCAAGACAAAGCCGAGGACCAGCCAGATATTCACGCGGCTTTGCTGTCAGGCTGGTGCAGCCCAAAGACATTGCCATCGGGATCGATAAGATAGCCCGTCCAGCCTAGGCCGGGGATGGCAAACTTGCCCATGGCCAGCTGCGCCCCCAAGGCCAATCCCTCGGCCAGCTTGGCCTCGAGATCGGCCACCTCCATCGTACAACAAAACGTGTTGATGGGCTGGCCGACGGGCGCGCGCGCGCCCTGCCGGCGCACGATCGCGCCATCAATGCCACGCGGGCCTTCCCCCGTGTGCAGCGCCCAGACAATGCCCTCCACCATCGGCGAGGCCGTCCACCCCAGCAATTTCTCATAAAACTCCATCAAAGCGGGCGGATCGCTGGAATGGATCTCGAAATGCACGGGCCGGTGCATGCCTTAGGCCTCGGAATAAATATGGGCGAACAATTCGCTTTCGGGTGGCTCGGGGCTTTCTTGGGCAAAGCGCGCGCTCTCGGCGACGATTTCGCGCACTTCGCGATCGATCTCCTTCAAGGCCGCCTCATCAGCGATCGCGCCATCCATCAGCCGCTTGCGCAGCATTTCCAGCGGATCGCTTTTTTCTTTGACCGCATCGACTTCTTCGCGCGTGCGGTATTTCGCTGGATCGCTCATGGAATGGCCGCGATAGCGGTAGGTTTTCATCTCCAGCAAGGTGGGCCCGCCCCCGGCGCGGGCCTTGGCCACGGCGCGCAGGCCGGCATCGCGCACCGCGACGACATCCATCCCATCCACCTCTTCGCCGATAATGTTGAAACTGCCCCCACGCTTATGCAGATGCGTCTCTGAAGAGGAGCGCTTAACGCTGGTGCCCATGGCGTATTGGTTATTTTCAACGATGTAGATCACCGGGAGCTTCCACAGGGACGCCATGTTGAAGCTCTCATACACTTGGCCCTGGTTGGCCGCGCCATCACCAAAATACGCCAAGCACACCCGGTTATCGCCGCGGTATTGATTGGCGAAAGCCAGGCCCGTGCCCAGGCTGACCTGCGCGCCGACAATGCCATGCCCGCCGAAGAATTGCTTCTCGCGCGAGAACATATGCATGGAGCCACCTTTGCCCCGTGAATAGCCACCGACCCGCCCCGTCAACTCGGCCATCACACCGTTGGCTTCCATCCCGCAGGCCAGCATGTGGCCATGATCGCGATAGCCGGTGATCACCTGATCGCCTGGCTCCAGCGCTGCCTGCATGCCCACGACGACGGCTTCCTGGCCGATATACAGATGGCAAAACCCGCCGATCAGCCCCATGCCGTAAAGCTGGCCTGCCCGCTCCTCAAAGCGGCGGATCAGCAGCATGTCGCGATAAAAGCCGAGGAGCACCTCCGGATGGATGGTTAAGAGGCCGGCCATGGGTTTTCTCCGCGTCATGGACACAGTTTAGCCGGCTTCGCGCCGCGCGCAACCGCCGCGTCAGCGGGAAAGGCGCGCCGGTTGCGTCTCGGGCGCATCCTCGCCCTCTGGAAAATAGGCCAAAATGATCTCACCGGGCTTCACCGCCCCCAGCAGCACACGCGCGCGCTCCTCGAGATAATCCCCGTCCAGGGTTTGCGGGCGCAGCCTTGCGGCTCGGTCCTCCAAACGATCACGCAGCGATACCAGGCGCGCCAAATCGGCCTGCAACGCCCGCTCACGCGCCTGCAGGCCAACAAAGCTCACCAAACCGTCTTCGCCAAGCACGGTATTGGCGGCCAAATAGATGATTACGGCGGCGAGCCCAAGGCTCGCCACAAAACCATTCTGCGCCATTGTAACCTCACCACCCGCGAAGAATCGTGATTCTTTTGCGTTAGGATTTGGTTAAAATTACTCAGCCGCCGCGAATAAAGGCCGCGCCAGCATAAAGCCCTGAAGGGCCCAATTCCTCGGCGATACGCAGCAATTGGTTGTATTTGGCGGTGCGATCGGATCGGGCCAGCGAGCCCGTTTTGATTTGACCGCAATGGGCGGCCACCGCCAGATCCGCGATGGTGGCGTCTTCGGTCTCGCCCGAGCGGTGCGACATGACAGCCGAATAGCCATGCCGATGGGCCAAATCTACCGCGTCCAGCGTCTCGGTAAGTGTGCCGATCTGGTTGACCTTGATTAGCACGGAATTGGCCAGTCCCTTATCGATGCCCATGGCGATCCGCTCGAGATTGGTAACGAATAAATCATCACCAACCAATTGCACGCGCTCACCCAAGCGCTGCGTCAGCAATTCCCAGCCGCCGAAATCATCCTCGGCGCAGCCATCCTCGACCGAAATGATCGGGTAGCGCAGGCAGAGATCTTCGAGATAGGCTCCCATCGAATCGCCATCGAGCACCTTGCCCTCGCCCACCAGGTGATAGGCTCCGTTCTTGAAGAATTCCGTCGCCGCGACATCCATGGCCAGCGCGATATCTTCCCCGGGCGTGTAGCCCGCTTTCTCGATGGCGCGCATGATGAAAGTGAGGGCCGCATCCGCCGATGCCAGATTGGGCGCAAAGCCGCCTTCATCCCCCACATTGGTGTTATGGCCAGCCTCCTTGAGGCCCTTGCGCAGCGCGTGAAACACCTCAGACCCCATGCGCACCGCATCGGCCATGCTTTCCGCGCCCACCGGGACGATCATGAATTCCTGGATATCGATCGGGTTATCGGCATGCGCGCCGCCATTGATGATATTCATCATCGGCGTGGGCAGAACGCGCGCCCGCATCCCCCCGATATAGCGATAAAGCGGCATGTCCGAGGTCTCGGCGGCCGCCTTGGCCACCGCCAGCGAGACCGCGAGGATGGCATTTGCCCCCAGGCGCGCTTTGTTCGGGGTGCCATCGAGTTCGATCATCATGGCATCGACGCCGCGTTGATCCTCCGCATCGAGCCCGGCGATGGCCTGGAAAATCTCCCCGTTTGCGGCCTCAACCGCATCGCGCACACCCTTGCCGTGATAGCGATCGGGCTCGCCATCGCGCTTTTCCACCGCCTCGTGCGCGCCGGTAGAGGCACCTGAAGGGGCCGCCGCGCGGCCTATCGAGCCATCCTCCAACACCACATCCACCTCAACGGTGGGGTTACCGCGGCTATCAAGGATTTCGCGGGCGATGATATCGGCAATGGCAGTCATGGCGGGCCCCCGGCAAGAGAGTGTCGAAATGCAAACGCCCCGTCGATGGACGGGGCGCAAGAAAAACGCAAGAGACCCAGCGGCCTATTCGTCTTTGGGCTTCAGGATCTGGCGGCCACGATATTTGCCCGATTTGAGATCGATATGATGGGGGCGGCGCAATTCACCGGTTTCCGCATCCTCGATATAGGTATTGGGAGCCAGCGCATCGTGCGCACGGCGCATGCCGCGCCGGGATGGACTGGTCTTGCGCTTAGGGACGGCCAAAGGGGTGCTCCAACACATAAAGCCGGCAGCAAGCCGGCGAAAGACAAGCGCGCTTTATGCAGAAAGCACGCGCCCCCGTCAATCACCCGTGTCTGGGCTTGGCATCCATCCGCGCGCGCCGCGCCCGATTGCCCGCGCCGGGCGATCTGATATGAACGCGATGCAGAGCGGGGTGCGCGGTGGCGGACGTTTTCATTTCCTACAAGTCCGAGCGGCGCAATGCCGCCGAGCATCTGGCCGAAATCCTGGCCGATTATGGCTATACGGTCTGGTGGGATTATGGGCTGGTCAGCGGCAGCGATTTCGGGCCGCAGATTGAAGCGCAGCTGCGCGCCGCCAAGGCTGTCATCGTGCTCTGGTGCGAGCGGGCGAAGGCCTCGCAATGGGTGCGCTCCGAAGCGACGCTGGCCAAGCGGCTGAACATCTTCGTTCCCGCGCGGATCGAGAATTGCGATCTGCCGCTGGATTTCCTGCTCGATCAGACCCACGATCTCGTGCAATGGGATGGCGCGCCCCAAGGGGCGGCCTTGCAGCCGCTGCTTCGGGAATTGGGCGCTCGCATCCGTGCGCCCGCGGCCAATCTCGAAGGCCTGGCCCGCACGGAGCGCGCCTGGCGGCGATTTGGCGCGCCAAGCCTGGCGCAATTCGCGCTGATCGATCCGGTTGAGACGCGGGTGCGCGAACGGGCGTTTGCCGGGGCGGTCGAGAGCGTTGGCACTGCGCCGCCGCCCGGGCCTGCTCCGGGCACCACGACGCCCGCCGCGCTCGCCTTCGCCCAAATCACCAGCAGTTTTGACATCCACGATTACGCCGATTTCATCACGCATTTCGTGGGTTCGCCGGAAGTCATGACAGCCTCGCGGCATAAACGCCGGCTGGAGGCCTGGGCGGGTATTTCTCAATCCGATCCCGCCGCGATCGAGGCGTTTTTGCGCGATGCGAGCTTCCCCGCATTGGAGGCGCAGGCCAGATCGGCGCTGCAGGCGGCCTTGGCGGCGCAAAAACTGGCCTTCGAGCAGGCCTTGGCGGCGCGCCGTGCGCGTGAAAAAGCCGAGGCAGAGGCCCGGCAAGTGGCGGAGGAAGCTCGGCTGGCCGCAGAAGAAGCCGCGCGCAAGGCGGAGGAAGAGCGCCTTGCCAAACCTCGCCGGGCGGCGGAAGCCGCCAAAGCTGGTCGTCCACTATCGGAGCGCGCATTCCCGATCGAGCTGGCGGGCGTTTCCGATTGGCCCAATCCGCAGATGATCGCCATCCCGCCCGGGCGGTTTTTGATGGGCGCGGCCAAGGGCGAGGAAGGCGCGAGCGATGACGAATTTCCCCAGCACGAGGTGCGGATCGATTACACT
>JAKFWI010000160.1 GCA_021731965.1 Hyphomonadaceae bacterium
AGGGCGCACAAAAATCCGGCGTTTTCACGCCGGGCATTGATATCCACGCCAAATATACTTTGCTGGGGGAGGGGGTGCGCGGATCCCTGGCCAAGCAATTGATCGCCAAATTCAATCTCGATGCAGGCCGCTCCCCGCAAAAATACGGCATCGGCATCAAGGAACTCTGGGAGGTGCTGCCGCAAAATCATGAGCCCGGCTTGGCGCAGCACACCTTTGGCTGGCCCCTGAAGGATAAGGACGCGCAGGGCGGCTCTTGGATGTATCATTTCGGGGATAGGCTGGTGTCCATCGGCTTTGTTACCCATCTCAACTACAAAAACCCCTATATATCTCCGTTCGATGAGATGCAGCGCTTCAAGCAGCACCCGCTGATCCGTCCGATCCTGGAGGGCGGAAAGCGCCTCACTTATGGCGCGCGGGCCATCACGGAAGGCGGCTACCAATCCGTGCCAAAGCTGGCTTTCCCCGGCGGGGCGCTCATTGGATGCAGCGCCGGCTTTGTGAACGTGCCGCGCATCAAAGGCAGCCACAACGCCATCAAGACGGGGATGCTGGCGGCGCAGGCCGCCTTCGAAGCGGTTGGCGCTGGGCGGCGCTGCGACGAATTGACGGCCTATGACGCGGCCTACAAGGTCAGCGACGTGGCGCGCGATTTGAAGTTGGTGCGTAATGTCAAACCGTTATGGAGCCGCTTTGGTACCATTTTCGGCATTGGATTGGGGGCCGCCGATATGTGGGTCAATTCCCTTTCGGGCGGAGTTTTGACGCTGTTTGGAACGCTCCAGCACGGCAAGAGCGATGCTGCTTCCACCGGCAAAGCCAGCAAGTTCAAGCCGATCGCTTATCCAAAGCCCGATGGGGTGATTTCGTTCGATAAGCTGTCATCGGTGTTTCTCTCCAATACCAATCACGAGGAAGATCAGCCGGTGCATTTGCGCTTGGGCGATGCGTCAATTCCCATCCGCATCAATTTGCCAAACTATGCCGAGCCAGCGCAGCGCTATTGCCCTGCGGGCGTCTATGAGGTGCTCATGGATGACCGCGGCGGTGACGCCCGCTTCCAGATCAATGCTCAAAACTGCGTGCATTGCAAAACCTGCGACATCAAGGATCCCTCGCAAAACATTACCTGGGTCACGCCTGAAGGCGGCGGCGGGCCCAATTATCCGAACATGTAGCGCGCTTACCCCCTGGTTGCCGGTAGCTTTTTGCTGCTAGCATGCGCCATGCGCACGCCTTTGCTCCTGCTCACGACCTTCGTGTTGATCGCCGCCTCCAGCCTTGCCGGCTGTTCCACGCTCAGTGGTGCCAAGGGGCCTGATCCGCTGGATCGAGAATCGCGCCTGCTGGGGAAGTTTTTGAGCGGCCGCTTTGCCGATCGGGCCATAGAGCCGGCGGCCGCGGTCAAGGCCTATTCCGCCGGGCTCACCGATGCCCCCGGCAATCACATCTTGCTTGAGGGGGCGCTGAATGCGGCCCTAACGGCAGGGGATCGTGCCAGCGCGATCAGCCTGTCCGAAATTGCGCGCGCGGGTGCCAGTGATATGCCGCAGGCTTGGCTGGTGTCAGGCGCGCAGGCTTTGGCCATTGGGGATGCCAAGCGCGCGGCGGCGCTGGCGCAGCGGGCCGCCGGCACACCCATGGATGACATCGCGGGCCGGATGCTCAGGGCCTGGGGCTTGGCCGCGAGCGGCGAAAAAGACGCGGCGCTCTTGGCGCTGCAGCAGGCGGATCCGCGTTTGCGTTCCGCCGGTCTTGGCGGCCTGCTCGATGATCAAAGGGCTTTGCTATTGCTGTATCTGGGTGAGCCGGCCCGTGCCGCCGAGCATTTTGAGCGGGCAGGGGGCGTGCCGCTGCGCCTAAACGGCGTCACGCTGCGTCAGGCACAGGCGCAGCGTGCCTCCGGCCATCCCGACATCGCAGCCGCGACCCTCGCGGCCCGCACGGCGCAGGGATCAAATCTACAGCTTGCCCAAGCCGCGCAGCGCTTGGCGGCGGGCGAGGAACTGGCGGGTGCGCTCACCGCCCCGGAAGGGGCCGCGCTGGGCATTGCGTCTTTCGGAATCGCCTTAGCGGGCAGTGTCAGTCCGCTGAACTATGTTCCCTATGTTACATTGGCGCGCATCGCCGATCCTGCTGCCGATGAGATCAGCTTGATCGCCGCGGAGGCCCACCGCGAATTGGGGGATGCGGCGGCCTCGCTGGCTGCGGTCAATGGCATTGGCACCGCTTCGCCTTACGCGTCGGCGGCGGACGTGCAGCGGGCTTTGCTGCTGCAAGACGACGGCGATACTGCCGGGGCAATCGCTGCGGGAGAGCGCGCGGCGCTTTCCGGACAACGCAGCGCGATGACGGCGTTGGCGGGCTTTTACCGCCAAACGGAAAATTGGGAAAAAGCCAACGAAGTCTATGATCGGTTGATCGCCACAGCACCTAAGCAGGATTGGACGTTGTTTTTCCTGCGCGGCGCGGCGTTGGAGCGGCTGAAACGTTGGCCGGAAGCGGAGCGCGATTTGCGCCAAGCCATGGAATTATCGCCCGATCAGCCCGAGGTGCTCAATTATCTCGGCTATACCTGGGTGGATCGCGGGGTCAATCTGAAGCAGGGCTTGGCCTTGCTGGAGCGTGCAGTAGAGCTGGAGCCCGAGGCCGGCCACATCATAGACAGTCTCGGCTGGGCGAAATTTCGGTTGAAGCGCAACGAAGAAGCAGTCGATCTGCTGGAGCGCGCTGCGCTGATCTTGCCGGGAGATGTCACCGTCAATGATCATTTGGGCGATGCCTATTGGAGCGTGGGGCGCAAGCGCGAGGCGGGCTTCCAATGGCATCACGCGCTGAGCCTGGCGAAGCCCGAGGAGGCTGAGCCCTTGCGCCGTAAGCTGAAAGACAAGGGTTTTGTGGAAAAGCCCTCGCTGGCGAGTGCTGCCAAGCCATGAGCGCAATGCTGCGGGTTTTTGCGCCTGCTAAGCTCAATCTGCATCTGCATGTTGGGCCGCCGCGCGCTGATGGGCGCCACCCTCTGGAAAGCCTTGCCGTGTTTGCGGACGTGGGGGATTGGCTGCGGATCGCGCCAAGTGATGGCTTGAGCCTGGACATCGAAGGCCCATTCGCCGCCGGCCTGCACGCCGAGCCCGATAATCTGGTGTTGCGCGCCGCGCATGTGCTGGCCAAGGAGGCTGGCCTTGCCCCGCGCGCGCAGCTGGTATTGGAGAAAAATCTGCCGATTGCATCAGGGATTGGCGGCGGTTCCGCTGATGCCGCGGCGGCGCTGAGGGGGTTGGTGCGGTTATGGGATCTATCACTGACCCAGAATGATCTTGAGCGCCTGGCGGCCAGCTTGGGTGCGGATGTGCCGGTGTGCGTGGCCAGTCGCACCGCGTTCATGACGGGAGCCGGCGAGATTACCGCACCGGTGGAAAGCGCGGGGCTGCACGCCGTCCTTGTCAATCCCGGGGAGCCCTTGTCCACCGGCGGCGTTTATCGCGCTTTTGATGCCCTGGGTTTGGGCGCTGGCTATGCGGAAGATGCGCCCCCACCGGCGGGGAGTGATTTGCTCGATTGGTTGCAGCGGCGGCGCAATGATTTGGAACTGCCCGCCATCCATCTGTGCCTGGCCGTTGGCAAGGTGCTGGCCGCGCTTGCCGCAAGCCCCGATTGCGCGCTGGCGCGCATGTCTGGCAGCGGCGCGACCTGTTTTGCCTTGACGAAGGATGGCCCGGCCAGCCAGCGCTTGGCCGCAGATTTGCGGCCACGCCAGCCAAATTGGTGGATCGCGCCGGCCGCGTTGGGGTGGGTGGATCCGGCCTGGCTCGCTGGCGATGCGCACGAATCACAGATGAAATAGCCATCGGATTGGAACCCATGCTGGAAATCCTTGGATTGCTTGGGCTTGCTTTCGCTTTAAGCGCCCTGTTGTGCCGGCTGGTGATCCAGGCGCGCGTCGTTGACCTGCCCGATGGCGTGCGCAAAGTGCATGCCACGCCCACCCCGACCAGCGGCGGCCTGGCCATTGGTGCAGCCTTTGGCGCGGCGCTGGCGGCAGCAGCGTTCATGCCGGGGGCGCTGAACTGGGCCTGGTCCGGCGGTGAAACCGGCCTTGCACATGTGCAATGGGCGGTGGCGGCGGCTTTTGGATCCTTGGCGGTTGGCGCAATTGATGATGCGCGCCCACTGGATGCGCGCCTGCGATTGTTGATCGGTGGATTGGCAAGCTTTGCCTTTGCGCTGCTCGTGGTCAACGCCCGCTCTTTCTCCTTCGGGCCTGGCCAGCGCGTGGACGTGGGCCCGATCGCGGCTGTGCTTGGCTCAACTTTGTGGGTGTTTACGCTGCAAAACAGCACCAATTTCATGGATGGGGCCAATGGCTTGGCCATGGGTTCGATCGCCATCGGGTTGATGGGGCTGGCTGCGGTGGCGGCCAGTTGTGGCCTGTGGCATTTGGTGCTCATCGCGCTGTTGGCGGCGGCTGCACTTGGCGGCTTTTTGCTGTGGAACTTCCCAAAGGGGCGGGTATTCGCGGGAGATGCGGGGGCCCTATTTGCCGGTGGCCTCGCGGCCTATCTATCGCTGGTTTTGGTCCATGACGGGGACTTATCCCCCATCGTGGCACCACTTTTGTTTTTTCCCACGTTGGCGGACGTGCTGCTGACCCTGCTTTGGCGGGCCCGTAAGGGCCGTAACCTGCTGCGCCCCCACCGGGATCATCTCTATCAAATCGCCATCAAGAGCGGCTGGTCCCATCGGCGCGTAACGTTTGCCTATTGGCTGGCGGCGGTGCACTGCGCCGCGACAGGGTGGCTCGTGTCGTTTGGTGTACGTGCGGCGCCTGGGCATGGCATCGCGGCAAGCTTTGCTTGGATCACCGCGCTGGGCCCTTGGCTGGCGCTCTTGGTGCTGGCTTGGATCGCGGTGCACGTGAGCGCGCGGGTGCGGCGCTATGCCGCTGCCCGGCAATTGGATGGCGCGTGAAGGGTGCAGGGGCTCAGGGCCCCTTGTGCACCTCCCCGCTTTTCATCACGAAGGCCATATTTTGTAGCGTTTTCACGTCCACCAGCGGATCGCCCGCGACGGCGATGATATCGGCCGATTTGCCCGGCGCGATGGAGCCGATTTCATTGGCGACGCCGTAATGCTCAGCCACGCCCATGGTGGCGGCGCGGATGGCCTCACTGGGCGTAAAGCCCGCTTGTATCCATAAAGCGAGTTCCTTGGCGTTTTCTCCATGCTTGGAGACGCCGGTATCGGTGCCGAAAATGATCTTCACACCGGCCAGGCGCGCGCGGCGCAGCATGTCCAGCATAAGGGGGCCGGCCTCGAGCGCCTTGGTGCGTTGGGCGGGGGTCAACCAGCCGCTATCGGCCTGCGCCACCACGGTGGCACCCGCCAAGGTCGTCGGCGAGAGCACCGCCGCGCTGGCTTTGTAAAGCTTGAAGCTTTCGGCATCGCCATAGGTGCCGTGCTCGATGGAATCGATGCCGGCGCGCAGCGATGCATCGATCCCGGATTTGCCGTGCGCGTGCGCGGACGTTTTGCGCCCAAGGGCGTGGGCGGTGTCGATGATGGCTTTTAGCTCTTCATCGGTGAATTGCTGGCCTAGCCCGGCTTTGGTGTTGGAGAGCACCCCGCCCGTGGCGGTGATCTTGATCGCATCCGCCCCCGCGCGCACCATTTCGCGCACCGCGCGGCGGCAATCATCCGCGCCCGAGCAGGTGTTGGAGCGATCCAGCCCCGCCATCACATCGGGGCGGAAACCGTGGATATCGGCGTGCCCGCCATGGGGCGTGATCGCCGCGCCAGCCGCGAGCACGCGGGGGCCGTCCAGCTTGCCCGCAGCGATGCCATCGCGCAATGCGAAGATCGCGCTTGGCTCGCCGCCCAGATCCACCACGGTGGTGAAACCCGCCATCAGCGTTTTGTGCGCATTTGCCGCGCCTTCGATCACCAGGGCCTCAGGCGATTGGGTGACTTCGTTGATCCGCGAATTGGGGCCGAGCTCCGAGAGCAAATGCACGTGCGCATCCACCAGACCGGGCAGGACTGTCATTCCCGAAAGGTTGTCGGTCTTGGCGCAGCTGCCGCCGGCACTCGCGGGAACGATGTCGACAATCTTGCCGCCGCGAATGCGGATCAATTGATTGGTCAAGGTCGGCTTACCGGCCTCCGCGATGAGGCGGCCAGCCAGCACGCAATGATCAAACCCCATTTCTTGCGCCGCCGCCGGCCCGCTTAACAAAGCCAGCGCAGCCGCTGCAATCATGATCCGCTTCATCGTTTTTCTCCCTAAAATTACTATGTAAAGTCTATGCCCCGGCGCGCTGGGCAAAACCCCATCCCGCCTCCGCCAGAGGGGCGACGCGCTCGGCCATGGCCACGGCGTGGGAACTGGCGGCGGTGCCGTCCCGCACCCGCCCGGCTATGCCCTGGCAAATCGCCGCCAGTCGGAAAATATTATAGGCAAAATACCAATCGAGCGCCGGTACACTGCTGCGCCCGGTGTGGCGACAGTAGATCTCCACGGCTTGGTCGATATCGGGGATGCCTGCGCCCTTGAGATCAAGGCCGGCGAGGCCGCCGCGTTGCTCACCCGGCATCACCCAATTCATCAAGAAATAGGTGAAATCCGCCAGCGGGTTGCCGAGTGTCGAGAGTTCCCAATCCAGCACTGCCAGGACTTTGGGCTCATTGGGAGCCAGGATCATGTTGTCTAGCCGGAAATCCCCGTGGACGATGGAGGTTTGCTCATCATCGGGGATGGTGGTGGGTAGATAAGCGATCAGCTTATCCATGGCCGGAATTGGCTGAGTTTCGGAGGCGCGATATTGTTTGACCCAGCGATCGATCTGGCGGGCAAAGTAATTGCCCGGCTTGCCATAATCGCCCAGGCCAATGGCGTGGTGATCGAGCGTGTGCAGCCGCGCCAACGTCGTGATTTTTGCTGTGTAGATGGCCGTGCGCTCGGCCGGCACGGAATCGGGCAGGCGGCCATCCCAAAGAATGCGGCCCTCCACCTTTTCCATGATGTAGAACGTCGTGCCGATGACGGCCTCATCGAGGCACAAGGCATAAGGCTTGGCTACCGGAAAACCCGTGGGATAAAGCGCAGAGATCACCCGAAATTCGCGGTCCACCGCGTGGGCTGAGGGCAGCAATTTGCCAGGCGGTTTGCGCCGCAACACATAAGAGCGCCCGGGCGTGACGAGCTCATACGTGGGGTTGGATTGGCCGCCCTTGAACTGGCGCACCTCCAAGGGGCCGGCAAAACCCTCAACCGCCTTCGCTGCCCAGGCATCGAACGCCGCGACATCAAAGCGCGCGCGTTCCTCGACTTCCTTGGTGCCGGTAAAGGCTTCGGCTTCTGTGCCGCTGATTTGCGCCGTCATGGCATCCTCCCGCGCTTACCTTGGGCCAAGCCAAGGCAAGCGGCAAGGGCGCGGCGAACATGCATTCTGCAGACACTTAATGCAAAGCGCGCCAGCCGATATCATTGCGGAAATACCCGCCTGGCCAGTCGACCTGTCGGGCGCCAGCATAGGCGCGGTCCAGCGCTTCTTGCAGGTTGGCGCCGATGGCGTTGATCCCGAGGACTCGCCCGCCGGCGGCGCGCAAGGCGCCGTCTTCATCGCGCCAGGTGCCGGCATGAAAGACGGTGACGCCGTGCGCTTGGGCGGCCAGCGCCACTCCCCGCAGTACGGAGCCGAGCAAAGGCGATTCAGGATAGCCCTGCGCCGCCAGGACGATGGTTGCGGAGGCGCCCGGCTTCCAGCGTAGCGCTGCGCGGCCATGCAGCTTGCCCGAGGCAGCAGTCACCAACAGCCCCAACAAATCCTCCTCCAACAAAGGCAGCAAGGTTTGGCATTCAGGATCGCCAAAGCGAACGTTGAACTCGATCAAACGGGGTTTGCCCTCGCTGATCATCAGCCCGGCAAACAGCACGCCGCAAAAGGGATTTCCTTCATCGCGCATGCCGCCCAAAGCGGGCTCGATAATCGTGCGCATGGTTTCGTCGATCAAAGCCGGCGTCATGATCGATGATGGGGCATAGGCCCCCATGCCCCCGGTATTGGGGCCTTTATCGCCATCAAAGGCGCGCTTGTGATCCTGCGCCGCGCCGAGAAACAGCGCCCTTTCGCCGTCGCACAGGGCGAACACGCTGACTTCTTCACCCGGCATGAATTCTTCGATGACCACCTGCTGCCCCGCCGAGCCAAACTTGCGCAGGAACAGGATCTCATCGATGGCGGCATTCGCCTCGGTATAGGATTGGGCGATGACCACGCCTTTGCCACCCGCCAGGCCATCTGCCTTGATCACGAAGGGCGGGCCGCTGGTGGCGAGATGGGCTTTGGCGCGCGGTGCATCTTCAAACACGGCATAGCCTGCCGTGGGGATAGCGTGGCGCGCACAAAATGCCTTGCAATAGCTCTTCGAGGTTTCGAGCTGGGCTGCTGCTTGGCTGGGGCCGAACACCAACAGGCCCAGTTTGGTCAGCCGATCGGTCAGGCCGAGCGCCAGCGGCCCCTCGGGCCCAATCACCACCAGATCGGGGCGCTCTTGCGCGCACCACGCGACCACGTGTTCGTGCCCCGCTTCCCCGCTGCCCAGCAGCTGCGCGCCGAGGTCTGCCATGCCCGGATTTCCAGGCGCGCACACGAGCTGCGTGAGCGAGGGGCTCTGTTTGAGCTTCCAGGCCAACGCGTGCTCGCGTCCGCCGCCGCCAACGATCAAAACCTTCATTCTGCTGCTCCAGCCGCATCGCTTCATGCGAATCGGGGTTAGCGCATGGGAGCGAGTCGCGTAGTCTCGTTTATCATGGATGGATCAAGCACGACCAATCTCCCCGAGCTATCGGTTTCCGAACTGGCAGGGGCCGTCAAGCGCACGATGGAAACCACGTTCGATCGCGTGCGCGTGCGAGGCGAACTTGGCCGGGTGACGATCGCCAAATCGGGCCATCTCTATGCTGATCTTAAGGATGCCAACGCCTCGATCTCTTTGGTGATGTGGCGTGGAAGTGCATCGGCATTGCGCTTTCGGCCCGAGGAGGGCCTGGAGATCGTCGCCGAGGGCAAGCTGACGACCTTTCCGCAAAAATCGCAATATCAACTGATCGCGGATCGGATGGAGCCAGCCGGCGTCGGTGCGCTCATGGCTTTGCTGGAGGAGCGTAAGCGCCGCTTGGCCGGTGAAGGCTTGTTCGACGCCGCCGCTAAGCGCCCTTTGCCGTTTTTGCCCCAAGTGATCGGCGTGGTGACTTCCCCCTCCGGGGCGGTGATTCGCGACATCCTGCACAGGCTGGAAGAGCGTTTCCCCTGCCATGTGTTGCTGTGGCCGGTGCTTGTGCAAGGTGAAAAGGCGGCAGAGCAGATCGCCGCAGCCATTGCCGGCTTCAACGCTTTGGCCGTGGGCGGATCGGTGCCGCGCCCGGATTTGCTCATTGTGGCCCGCGGCGGGGGGTCGGTCGAGGATTTATGGTGCTTCAACGAGGAAATCGTGGTGCGTGCCGCAGCGGCCAGCCGCATCCCACTGATCTCCGCCGTGGGGCATGAAACCGATGTGACACTCATCGATTTTGCCGCGGATCGGCGCGCACCAACCCCCAGCGCGGCCGCCGAGATCGCCGTGCCGGTGCGGCTGGAATTGCTGGAGCGGGTCGAGACGGGGCTCGCCCGGTTGGCGGGTGCCATAGCGCGGGTGATCGATCGCCGCCGCCTGGAGGCGCGGGGCCTCGCGGCGCGCTTGCCACGCCCGGAAGGTCTGCTCGGCAGCGCGCGTCAGCGCTTTGATCGCTTCGGTGACCGGCTACAGCTTGGCTTGCTGACCAATACGCGCCTGGCGCGTGCCGGGCTTGATCGCTGCGCGGGGCGGCTGCGGCCCGATTCGCTGATGCAGGACGTTCGCCGCCGGCGCGGCCGTGTGGAGGAGGTGTTCGCGCGGCTGGCGCAGATCCAGGCGCATGCACAAGGCATGCGCGTCAAGGCCGTGCAGCAAAGCGTTGCGCGCCTTGCGCCTGCCATTCAGCGCGCCTTGCTGGGCCAAGCGCGCGGGCTCAGTGCCGCGGCACGCATGCTGGAGACGCTCTCGCATCATGGGGTGCTGGCGCGCGGTTATGCGCTGGTGCTGCGCCCCGATGGCAGCGTGGTGCGCGCCGCCGCACGCTTGAGCGCCGGCGACAGCCTTGACCTGCGTTTCGCGGATGGCAATGTGCCTGCTATAGTGGGGGTTGGCGGCTTCGCGCCAAAGAAACGCACAAGGGGCGGCAGCCTCGAACAAGGCAGCCTGTTTTGACCATGTTGGATCGTGTGGACGAAAGCGGAGAATTGGCGTCCGTGAGATATTTTGCCAATGATTTGCAGATTTTGCGGGCGGGGCGGTTTGTTCGCTGCGCCGTGACCGGCCAGCGCGTGGCGCTGGAGGATTTGCGCTACTGGAATGTGGAATTGCAGGAGGCCTATGCCTCAGCAGACATCGCGCTGCAGCGCTGGCAAAAACTGCATGAGGGCGGCGCTTGATGCTGACAGCGGCACTGTTGGCGGCGGCGTTGACACTCACCTGCCAGGGGGATTTGACCCAAGGTGGGGTGGCTGTGTGCACCACTGCCCCCGGGGCCGAGCTAAACGTGGATGGCGTTGCCACCCGCGCCGATGGCCAAGGCTATGCCGTGATCGGCTTTGATCGCGATGCCCCGGCCAGCAGCCATATCGTAGCGCGAGACGGCGTTCAGGAAACGGCGATCGATTTGCCCATCACGCCGCGGGTCTGGGACATCCAGCGCATCGATGGCTTGCCGCAGCAAACCGTGACACCGACAGATCCTGCGGTGCAGGCCCGCATCGCCCGCGATACCAAGGCCAAGACCGCCGCCTTGACCAGCCGGGCGACCGGTGAGGGCTTTTTGGAACGCTGGGCTTGGCCGGTAGCGCGCGGGCGCATATCGGGCGCGTTCGGCAATGCGCGCGTGCTGAACGGCGTATCGGGGCGGCCCCATTATGGCGTGGATATCGCCGATCCGATCGGCACGCGTGTTCGAGCGCCGGCCTCGGGTGTCGTGACCTTTGCGCGCACCGGCCTGCATTACGAAGGCGGCTTGATTTTCATCGATCACGGTCAGGGGCTCACCTCGATGTATCTGCACCTGAGCAAGATCGCGGTGCAGGAGGGTCAGCAGGTCAATGCTGGCGCCTATCTTGGTGACGTGGGTGCCACCGGGCGGGCCACGGGGCCGCATGTGTGCTGGCGTTTGAAATGGCGCGGGCGCAACCTCGATCCCAGTTTGCTGGTCGATGAAAGCTTAGCTGCTGCCCAGTGAGGCCCAGGCCGCCTTCGGCCATCTTCTGTGCACCCAAAACCATTGTTCGGGGGCCTTGCGTGCGCGCTCCTCGATAAAGGCGTTGATTTGGCGGGTCCCGTCATACACGGCCGCTTCTCTTTCCTCGCCGCGTAGCAATGGCAATTCCTCGTGCACGTGCATTTGAAAATACGCGCCGTTGAGCCGCGTCACGTGGGATGGAATCAACGGCACGCCAAAGCGGAGCGCCAAGCGGGGCGCGACGTCCGTGGTCATGGCGGCGTGGCCAAACAGGGGCACAGAAATCCCCTCGCCGTATTTCTGGTCACACAACAAAGCGATGCACTCGCCTTTCGCTAAGGCGCGCATCAATTGGATGCCACTGGCGCGCCCCTTCGCCGCCTGATGCGTCAGCCCATAGCTGCGCCGCACGGCACCAATCCTGGCCGCGACCAGGGGGTTGTTGGGCGGCCGATGTGCGACATGGCAGATAAGCCCGCGCTGCACGACCGCGGCCGCCATGAGTTCCCAATTGGCGAAGTGCCCAGAGACGAATATCGCGCCGCGCCCGGAGTTTTTTATCGCATCGAAGCGTTCAGCGCCGATCACCTCCACGCGGCTGTCCTTGGCATAGAGCTGAAAGTCTTTGAGGTGAGAAAACTCCCCAACATTGGCCCCGATTTGGCTCCACATTCCCAAGGCCACCCGGGTGCGCTGCTCCGGCGGCCAATCGGGGAAAGCCAACGCCAAATTGTTGAGCGCGGTCTGGTGGGCGCTGAGACGCGGGCCGATTAGGCGTCCCAAGCCCGCCCCAGCGGCGCTGGCTTGATCCAATGTTTTGGCACCATACCAAGCCATCAGGGCATCAAATCCCAGCACTTCCAAGCGATGGGGCAAGGTCGGGTGCGTGGCTATAGTCATGGCACTTGATCCAAAACCTGGCGCAGCATGGCCTCCAGCCGCGCCGGCTCGTCAAAGCGCAGGGATATCCCGAAAGCCAGCACCTGCGCGCGCCAAGCGGGGGCAAGCCGCACCCAGTCTTTTTGCGTGGTGATCAGTCGCGCGCCGTGGTGGGCGCCAAGCCGTGCGAGGTTCGCCATTTCGCCATCGGTGAAGGGGTGGTGATCGGGGAAAGGCAACAGATCAACGATCTCTGCCCCGTTTTCCCGAAGCGTATCAAGGAATCGGCCCGGAAAGGCGATGCCAGCAAAGGCAAGCAGCGGCCCGGCGGGTGCCGGCGCATCGGCTTCGATCCTGGCGGTGAAGGCAGGCAGCACGCACCCAAGCGGTGGCTGGGCCCCTTGCATGCAGATCAAGCCGTCGGCCCGGGCCAAAGCGCGGGCAAGGGGCTCACGCAACGGGCCAGCGGGAAACACCGCGCCATTGCCCATGCCCTCTGGCCCGTCCAGCACCAATAGCGAGAGATGCTTGCGCAGCGCGCCGTTCTGATGCGCGTCATCCAAAATGATCGCATCGGCCCCGGCCAGCAAAGCGGCTTGAGCCCCAGCCAACCGATCGCGGCTGATCAGTGCCAGTCCATCGAGCGCATGCAACAGAGGCTCATCCCCGACATCGTGTGCGCTATGGTGTGTGGGATCGACGATGTGTACGCCTCGCGCTGCGCCGCCATAGCCGCGCGACAGCACGGCCGGCACCCGCCCCAAAGCCAGCAAATGCTGGCGCAGCGCGCGCGCCACTGGCGTCTTGCCAGATCCGCCCATGCTGACTCCGCCGACGCTAAACACCTTGGCCGCGATCACCGCGCCGCTTTGCTGGCGCATGCGGCGCTGGGCGATGGCGTCATACACCCATGCGGCGGGCGTGAGTGCCCATTGCGCCAGCGGAGGTGGCCAGTTTTTGCTGGGTTTGCGCCAAAAATCAGGGGGTCGCATGGCTGCGCGCCGCCTGTGCTAGCGCTGTCAGCTCCGTGAGCAGTGCTTGCCAAACTGCCTCGGCTTGCGTCAAAACTGCCTGCGCCGCGGCAGTCATGGCCGCGCGCTTGGCCTCGTTTTGCCACAACGAAGCCACGCTGGCCGCGAGTTCATTGGCGTCATGAACGCGGGCCACGGCCCCGCTGGCGATCAAAGTGTTCATCACGTCTTGGAAGCTCGAAACATGCGGCCCCGTCAAGGTTGCGCAGCCAAGCGCGAGGGCCTCGAAGGGATTGTGCCCGCGCCCAGCCGGGGTCAGCGCTCCGCCGATCAGCGCCACCGGGCAGACCCGGTAGAACAGCCCCAATTCCCCGACAGTATCGGCCACATAAACCGGCCCGCTTGGGGCCTCCCCTAAGGCGCGGCGCGGCGCCTTGCCGGCCAGCTCGGCGATGCGTGCGCCGCGTTCGGGGTGGCGCGGCACAATGATGCACATAGCATCTGGGCTTTGCTGGCGCAGGATGGCATGGGCCGCAAGCACGATCTCATCCTCCCCGGCATGTGTGCTGGCGGCTATCCACACAGGGCGGCGCCCAAGCGCGGCGCGAATCACGGCCAGCTGCGCTTCGTCGCCGGGCAGCGATTGCGCAGAATTCTTGAGGTTACCGAAGGCTGGGCAAACGCGCCCCCCAAACGCCTCTATGGCATCGGCCAGCGCCGCATCAGCGGACTGGATCAGATCGAACCCACCAAACACGGCCCGCGCGGTGGCTGGCCAGCGCGCCCAGCCAGCTAAGCTGCGCGGGCTCATCCGGGCATTAAGCAAAGCCAGTCTCGTGCCCGAGTTTTTTGCCGCTTGCAGCAGATTGGGCCACAGATCACTCTCGAAAAATACCGCCAGCTGCGGGTGCCAATACGCGATAAAGCGGGCGACGGCGCGCGGCGAATCAAGCGGGAGATATTGGTGCAACGCGCGCGGTGCCCGCATCGCCAGCCAGCGCGCGGAGGTCTGCGTGCCGGTCGTGAACAGCGCTTGCGCCTGCGGATAGAGGGGTGCGAAGCGCCGCCAAGCCTCCCAGGCCAGAGCGATTTCCCCAACGCTGGCACCGTGCAGCCAGACCAGCTCCCCCGCCGGACGCGCCAAGGAGGGAAAGCCCCAGCGTTCTTGAAGGCGTGCGCTTTCTTCTTTGCCGCGCGCGCGCCGCCATGCCAGTACGCCATGCGCGACGGGCGCGAGCAGGGCGGTTGCACCTTGATAGGCCCGCAAGCCAAAAGGGCGGGCCGTCACGGATCGCTCGTAGGCGGTGCCAAGATCGCAGGTGCCAAGTCCGCACGTGCCAAGTCTGCATGCGCCAAGGCTGTATGCGCCAAGGCTGTATGCGCTTGCGCATCGAGCTGGTTGAGCTGCTGCTCCAGGGCCTGGGTGCAAGCGTGCAGCGCCGCCGCATCCGCTTTGCGGCTGACATAAACGGGCGCGCCCCACACCAAGGCAGCGCGCGCCCAGGGCAGCGGCAAAACCGTGCGATCCCAACTGCTGGCCCGCGCGCACCGCGTGGTCGCAGCCCCAAGGCCGATAATCGGCGCCCCGGTAAAACGCGCCAATTGGGCAATGCCGGGGGCGCAATGGCAAGCGGGGCCCCGAGGGCCATCGGGGGCGAGGGCCAGCACGCCGCCGCCAGCCAGATGCGCCGCCATCTGCACGAAGCCCTCCAGCCCGCCTTTATCGGATTTTCCAGGCTTG
>JAKFWI010000099.1 GCA_021731965.1 Hyphomonadaceae bacterium
CTTTAGACTCGTCGTCGAATTCGTCGTCGAAGCTCATGAAACTCTACTCACCTCCCGGCGAAAAAATTCCGCACGGGCAATATCTCTGCGCAGCCATTGGCGTAGCCGAAGGATACATCAGCCACAGACCAAACCTTGCGGCAAAGGGGCGCAGGTGCAGTTTGAGGCGCTATCCGTTCTCTACCCCTCTCTTATGCGGGAGAGGCCCGGCGCGCGCAAGGCGCAATATGGCGAAATCACGAGAATGCTGGCTTGGGAATCTTAGAATTCGGGCCGGCGCGAAGCCATCTTGCTCCTGGTGTAGCGTTTCGGTGCCTCGCGTCTTCACCTTGGCACCCGCGCCGCGTATTTCTGGGTCAGGAGGCGAGCGGCGTGACACTCCATTTGGCCCAGGGGTCTTGGCCGAGCCGGGCACAAAGCCCGCTTAGCAGAGCCGGGGCAGTTTCGCGCAGCGCAAAAGGCGGGTTGATGATCAGCAGGCTTGAGGCACCAAGGCCTGGCAAAGCGTTGCTGCGCACGGTCAAATCCAGGCGCAGTGCTGGAAACGCAGTTTCAGCGTTGAGTTCGGCATCCGCACCATCCACTAAGGCTGCGTGCTTCAGCGGGCGCCACCAGATGAACACGCCTTGCCGCATTCGCTGCAAGGCCCCGCGCAGTGCCAACGCGGCGCGCGCGCATTCGTCCTCCTGCTCATAAGGCGGATCGATCAAGATCAGCGCCCGCGCATGCGGCAAAGGCAGCAAAGCGCGCAGGGCTTCATAGCCGTCCCGCTCATGGATATCGGCGCGCTGACGCAACAATGCTCCATCCGGCAAGCGCACGCGGCGCAGAGCCGCGCATTCCTGCGGCTGCTTCTCACACAAGCTGAGGCTGTCACCGGGGCGCAAAGCCTGCGCCGCCAGCCAAGGTGAGCCGGGATATTGGCCAAGTTGATCACGATTGAGAGACCGGAGAGCGCGGTGATACGTGGCCAAAGCGGGTGGTGGCGCGTCCCAGTCAAAGACCTTTGCCGCGCCGGCCAGCCATTCCGGGCTGCGCTGTGCCTCTTCGCCCGAGAGATCATAGAGGCCGCGCCCGGCATGGGTATCGAGAACGCTGATCGGCGCGGCTTTGCGCAGCATCGAATCCAGGCAAAGGAGCAGCACGGCATGTTTCAGCACGTCAGCGTGATTTCCGGCATGGAAGGCATGGCGGTAATTCATGCGCAATCACTCGCCCAAATAGACCCGTTCCCGAAAAGTGTGACGCGGTTTTCGGACGAGAACGGGTCTAATCACTTAGTGTAGAGCGGATTCACCCGATTTGACCTGATTCAGTCAAATCGGGATCCGCGTTAACGGGTGTTAGGCCCTGAAGGCATCAAAGCTGATGGCACCACATGCGCCGTCAGGGAGATCAGCAAACGGCATCAGGATCGCGGAGTCTACCATGGCAAGCCAACACAATAGACGCGGAATTTTGCAGCTCGGCGCGGGCGCGGCGGTGGCCGCGTCAGCATTGCTATCGCCTGGTTTGGCTTTGGCCAAAGCCAAGCAAAAGGTTGAGGCCGCGATTACTCCGGATCAGGCGTTGGCGCGTTTGATGGCCGGTAATGCCAGCTTTGCCAAAGGGCACGCTTTGCGGCCCAATCTCACCCACCAGCGTGTCACGCAATTGGCCAAAGGCCAAAATCCGATCGCGGTGCTGATCACCTGCTCCGACAGTCGCGTCTCCCCAGAATTGGTATTCGGCACGGGGCTGGGTGAGCTATTCGTGCTGCGCGATGCAGGCAATACCGTCGATGATTTGATGGAAGCGTCGGTGGAATACGCGGTGGCCGAACTCGGCGTGCCTTTGGTGCTGGTGATGGGCCATGAGCGCTGCGGGGCCGTCAAGGCGGCCGTGGAATTTTCGCGCACGCAGGTCGCGCCTCCTGGTGCCATCCATTTCGCCACTGATCCCATTTTGTCCGCCGTACCCACGGGGCCGGTGGCGGATATCGTCGATGCGACGGTGCAGGAGAATGTGCGACGCGTGGTGCGCCAATTGCGCTCGGCGGAGCCTATTCTGGCCAAGGCCGTGGCGGAGGGTCGGATCAAAATCATCGGCGCGCGCTATGATCTCGATGACGGGACCGTGGATTTTGGCCTGATTTGACGATGGACAGAGCCCGTTATGGGGCGTTGGCCTTGAGATCGAAGGCTTCGAGCTCGAAGGCGATGCAGCGCTCGATTAGCGTGCGCCATACCGGCTCAGCTATGGCCCAATCGAGGCCCACCTCCCAGGCTTCGGTTTGCACATGGCCGAGCACTTCCTCGATCCGCGCTTCGTCGCGCACGGTGTTGCGATCCGTCTTGATGCGCGCGGCCGCGCTCATATAGCCTTGGCGCTGGGCGATCAGGCGCACCAGCTCCCGATCGACGCTATCCACGCCGGCGCGGACTTGCGCCATGGTCTGGCAGGTTTCGGGGCTTTGGGGTCGGGGGGCATCCATGGCGCTCTCCTGCCCCGCCGCGGGCGTTCGCGCAAGGGGGACTGCCCAATAGCGCGATTCTGGCTGCCATCGTGGCCATAGTCTGACGCGCATGTGTAGGCCACCTCTACCCTTTGCCAGCTGTTTGGGTATGAATGACGGCCAGGAAGGCGGATCATGCGAACACTTGAGCAGCATTTGGATGCTTTGCAGGGGCCCAAGCGGCTTCTGGCCTTGGATGGTGGGGGTGTCAAAGGTATTCTCACCTTGGGCATGCTGGAAGTGCTGGAGGCGCAATTGCAAAAGCGCGCCCGCTCCGCGCAATGTGTTTTGTCTGATTACTTCGATCTCATTGGCGGCACCTCAACCGGGGCCATTATCGCCACGGCCTTGGCCCTCGGCATGAGTGTTCCCGAGATCATCAGCATGTATGAGGATATGGGGCCCAAAGTCTTTCGCAAGACGGGTCGCCGGGGGGTTTGGCGCAGCCGCTATGACGTTGGGCCATTAAGGAAGGCCTTATGGCCGGTGCTCGACAAGAAGACCTTGGGGTCGCGCCAGTTGAAGACGGGCCTGGCTTTGCACGCCAAGCGCATCGATACCGGCTCGGCTTGGGTGTTGACCAATAATCCGCAAGCGAAATACTTTGATCCCCCCAATGCGGGCGCTGGATCCGCGCCGAATAAGGATTATCGCCTCATCGACCTGGTGATGGCCAGCGCGGCCGCCCCGACCTTTTTCGATGAAGTGCAGATTGCGATCGCCCACGACTCCAAGGGCAAGCCTAGCCAAAAGGGCTATTTCGTTGATGGCGCATTGGCTGGCTTCAATAATCCGAGTGTGCAAATGCTGCTGACTGCCTTGGTGCCGGCCTATGGGTTTGGCTGGCGGCCCGGCCCGCGCGATCTGATGCTGGCCTCGTTCGGCACGGGGTTTCGTCGCCAGCGGTTTGACGGCGCGCGTTTCAAGAACAGATGGTCCGCGGACCGTGGCATCCAGGCTTTGCGTTCGATGATCCTCGATACGCAATCGCAAGGTGTGCAATTGTTGCAAGCCTTTTCTGAGCCGGTTACGCCCTGGACGATCAATTCCGAAGTCGGCGATATGCGCGGTCAATGCGTGGGTGGACAGCCCATGCTGGATTATCAGCGCGTTGACGTGGAGCTCGATCCCAAATTGCCGGCCGGTAAGGATGCGCAAAGCCGATCGAGTATTGAGCTCTTGCTGGATCGTGATATCGACGCCAAACGCCTCGAAGATCTGGACACTTTGGATCATGGTGATCGCGGCAATATGTCTTTGCTGCTCGATATCGGGCGGGCCACCGGGCATAAATATGTTAGCAAAGCCTGGCCAGATCCTGCATTTGATCTGCAGGAATGGGCACCCAAAGGGGAGTAACGATGGCAAAAAGCGTGGGTGGCGGCTTCCGGGTCGCGGTAAGCGGCCATCGCCTCAATCAATTGCCAGAGGCCACCCGGCCCGCTTTGCAAAAGCTGATCGCTGAAGCGTTGCAGACGCTGGAGCGCAGCGCGCGCGAGGCCGACACCAAGGTGCCCATGATTTTGGTCTCGGCGCTGGCGGAGGGCACGGATCGCTATGCCGCCCATGCAGCCAAGGCCAAGGGATGGGGATTGGAATCTCCCTTGCCCTTCCTGATCCCCCGCTATGAAAAAGATTTCGCTGACGAGGCCTCGGTGGATGAGTTTCAATCGCTGCTAAAAGCCGCCGATTCCGTTACCCCCATCGATGGCGAGGCGCTGATCGCGGCTGGTGCGGATGGCGCGGCACCCTATGCGGCGGTGGGCGATGCTTTGCTGGAGCATGCCCAGGTTCTCCTCGCTGTCTGGAATGGTGCGCCCAAAAAGGGGCCGGGCGGCACGGCCGAAGTTATCGAGAATGCGCTCGCCAAGGGCTTGAGCGTGGTGTGGATCGCCCCCGATGCCAGCGCGATGCGCCTCATGGTGCCGGGTAGCCTCCCCGCCAAGCGCAGCGCGGCCGCCAAGCTGATCGAGGTGCTGCGTGAGCGCTTGCCGCTGGCGGTTTTGCCGGATCTCGCGTAGTCCTGGGGCGAGATGGCGCAAGCAGTCGATGTTTTGGTGATCGGTGCCGGCGCGGCGGGCTTGCTGTGCGGGGGCATGCTGGCCCGGCGCGGGGCGCGCGTGCAGGTTTTGGCGGATGGCCAAGCCGCCCCGCCTGCCTCCGCCGCCGCCGCGGGCATGCTTGCACCGTTATCGGAGACCCTGCATGCGCAAGTTGGCCATCACCATGAGGCGCTGGCCTTGGGCTTGGAAAGCTTGCGGCTTTGGGCGGACCTCGCGACGCAGGCACGCGTCGACCTGCGCCGCATCGGCACACGGTTAGCGCTCTCGGCGCAGGCCAGCGCGGCTTTCCTGCAGATGGCTCGGAGTGCCGGCGCGTCCGCTTGCCCGTGCGCGGATGGGGTGTTTGTGCCGGGCGAGGCGGTGATCGATCCACGCGCAGCTTTGCGGGCTTTGCGCCGATGGGCACAAGGCGCGGGCGTCGTGCTGCAAGACCCCGCCTGCGTTGTGGAAATCTTGAGCGAGCCCGGCTGCATTGTCGGGGTGCGGCTAAGCGATCGCAGCACGATCTGCGCTCAAGCGGTGGTGCTGGCCCCCGGGGCTTGGGCCAATGCCGCCTTGCGCCGCGCCGCGCCCGTGCTCGACACGTTGACGCCGGCGCGCGGCTGCCTGGCCGAGTTCCAGACGGATCAAGAAGAAAGCGGCCCCATGCAGCGGGGCGAGGGGGTTTATCTGGTCCCGCAGCCGGGCGGGCGCCTTTTGGCTGGGGCCAGCATGGAGTTTGGCGTGGCCAGCCCGCTGCCCGATGCGGGGCAATTGGACATCCTGCGCGAGCGCGCCATCGCGCTTCGCCCAGATCTGGCGCGCGTGCCTTGGAGCGGACGCGCAGGCGTGCGGGCCATGAGCCCGGACTGGAGCCCCTTGCTGGGGCCAACGGCGAGGGAGGGTTTGTTTTTGGCCGCGGGCATGGGCCGCAATGGCTGGCTGCTCGCCCCCATCGCGGGGCAGATTGTCAGCGATTATGTATTTGGCGATGCGCCTTCGCCGCTGCATGTTGCGTTTTCACCGGATCGGTTCGCGCCATGATGCCATTGCCCTCTTCCATGGATTTCAACGAGAGCCAGAAGGCGATCCAAGATAGCGTGCGGCGCATCTGCGCGCGCTTTGATGATGCTTATTGGGCCAGAACCGATGAAACGGGCGTCTTTCCGGAAGATTTCGCGGCCGCCTTAGCCGATGGCGGTTGGTTGGGCGTGGCCATGCCCGAGGCGGTGGGTGGCGCGGGCCTCGGCCTCACGGAGGCGGCCATCGTGATGCAGACCATCGCCGAAAGTGGTGCCGGTTTTTCTGGGGCCTCTGCGGTGCATCTCAATATTTTCGGCCCCATGCCGATCGTCAAATTCGGCACGGAGGAGCAACATCAGCGCTTTTTGCCGCGCCTGATTTCGGGGCAGGATAAATCCTGCTTTGCGGTGACGGAGCCCAATTCCGGCCTCGATACCGCCAGCCTGCAGACCAAGGCTGAAAAGCAAGGCGATAAATACATCGTGCATGGCCGCAAGATCTGGACCACCGGGGCCCAGCGCGCCGACACCCTGCTGCTGATCGCCCGCACCACGCCCAAAGAGCAATGCGCCAAGCCCACGCACGGGCTTTCGCTGTTTTACACCCGCTTTGACCGCACCAAGATCGAGGCCCAGCCGATCCCCAAAATGGGCCGCAAAGCGGTGGAGTGCAATACGTTGTTCATCGACGGGTTGGAAATCCCGCAAGAGGATCGCATCGGCGAAGAAGGCAAGGGATTTCAATATTTGCTGGCCGGCCTCAATCCCGAGCGCGTGCTCTTTGCCGTCGAGGCGATCGGCCTTGGCCGCGCCGCGTTGGGCAAGGCGGCGCGCTATGCCCAGGAGCGGGTCGTGTTTGGCCGCCCGATTGGGCAAAACCAAGGCGTGCAGCACCCGCTCGCCCGCAGCTGGGCACAACTGGAAGCGGCCAATCTTTTGGCCTTCCAGGCGGCGGCCTTGTATGACGCGGGCCGCGAATGCGGGGCGCAGGCCAATGCCGCGAAATATCTGGGCGCTGAGGCGGGCTTTGAAGCCTGCGAGGCCACTTTGCTGGCCCATGGGGGGATGGGCTATGCCAAGGAATACCATGTCGAGCGCTATTTCCGCGAGGCGATGATCGCACGTATCGCGCCGGTTTCGCGTGAGATGATCCTCAACTATATCGCCGAGAGGGTGTTGGGTTTGCCGAAAAGCTATTAACCTCATCGGCGCGGGGATTTTTGCCAATTTGGGGTTTCACATGCATGGTTTTGGCGGAATTGATCGCGCCGGCGCGGCGCGCATTTGGGCGTTTTTGCTGCTGGCGTTTGGGGCGCTCGGTTGGCCCGCGCGGGCGCAAACCAATGCTGGCGCGCAAGTTTTGCCACCAGAGCTTTCGTGCCCGGACAGCCTGGAGCTTGATCTGCGCCCAAACCCGGAACGGCGCCCAGGGCGGGTGCAGGAAATCGCGCCGCACGCCGGCGCGGTGCAATCGCCCGATTTGTATGCGCAAGGCCGGCTGGCGAGCACCGCCTATGGCATGTATTCCGCCTTTGCGGCCGGCAAGGATCCGCGCCTTGCCTTCGCGGAGCCTGATTTGCGCCTCCTGGCAATGATCATGGGCGATCCGGGGCCGGAAGGCGAAGGCCCCCCGCGGCGCAAGGATACGCGAACTTTTTATGGGTTTATTGCCGATGAGATCGGCACTGGCCGCCGCTTTATCGTGTTTCGCGGCACGCAAGAGCCCGCCGAATGGGTCCGCAATGTGCAGGCCGGCCAGCGCCCCTATCCCATTGGCACACGTCAAAGACAGGCCAGCGCCCATGTTCACGCAGGCTTTTTGAAGATCTTCGAAAGCTTGAAACGGGATGGGGCCAAATCGCCCTTCACCGATGAGCTGGCCGGCCTCGTCGCTGGCCGCGACGTGGTGTTTGTCGGCCACAGCCTGGGCAGCGCGCTGGCCACTTTGGCGGGCGTGGAAGCCAGCCTGCGCAGCCCGCAAAGCGCGGCGCGCCTGCGTGTTGTCACCCTGGCCTCGCCGCGTGTGGGTGACAAGGGTTTTGCACTATTGGCGGCCCGGCTCGGCCGCATCGATCGTGTGTGCAATTTGGTGGATGTGGTAACGGCCGTGCCGCCCAGCACGCGCCAAGTGCAATACACGCATGTCGGCGTGGTGCACAAAATCTCTTCGTTCGATTGGCCAGAATTGGCCAACAAACTGGAGTCTCCGGGCGATCAAATCCTCTGCTGGCACGGAGATAAATCCTATACCTATATGCTGGCGCCCAGCCCGGCGCGTAGGCCGCCGGGCTCATGCGCCTTGCCAGCACAATAGGGCAAATCCTCACGCGCCGCGCGGGGCGGCCGCGCGGCGCAGCCGGTCCAAGATGGCTTCCCCCAGCCCGATTTCGGGGATCGGCGCGATTGCGATGATGGCCGGCCCGCGCGCATCGAGGGCGCGCAGATGGCCAAAAAGATTGGCCGCAGCCTGCGCCAGATCGCCGCTGGGGCTGAGATTGAGATCGCCTTCGATCGCGCCAAAGCCCAAATGCGCCTCACCGGGCAGGGCCTGCCTGGCATCGAGGCGCAGGGCCGCGCGCGGGGCGTAATGGCTGGCCAATTGGCCAGGTGCTTGGATCTCTAGAGCATCGCAGGCAAAATCCGAGCCGGATTTTGTTGGGTCCGATGCTCTAAAGCTTTGAACTGGCGCATTTTCGGGCACAAAACCGCGACTACACTTTTGTTGAAAATGCGCTGGCCCGCTTTGCCGGGCCAATAGGGGGCCGATCATTGCCTCGATGGAATCGCGGGTGATCGCGCCCGGCCGCAGCATGGCAATGCCTTGCTCGTCACAGCGCAAAATCGTCGATTCGATGCCGATGGCGCAGGGGCCGCCCTCCAGGATAGCGAAGAGGCCAGAAGGGAATTCTTCCAGCACATGCGCGCTGGTGGTGGGGCTGACGCGGCCCGATCGATTGGCGCTTGGGGCCGCCAGCGGGAATCCGCATTCCTCCAGGAGCGCGAGCGCGATGGGGTGCGAAGGCACGCGCAGCGCCACGCTATCGAGGCCGGCGCGCGCCAAATCGCAGACTTCGCAATCTGCACGGGCCGGCACGATAAGCGTGAGCGGGCCGGGCCAGAAGGCATCGGCAAGTGCGCGTGCCGCGGGCGTGAAGCGGCCCTGGCGCTGTGCCGCCTCCCCTTCTGCCACATGGGCGATCAAAGGATTGAAACGCGGGCGGCTTTTCAGCGCATAAATCGCGCTGACGGCGGCCGAATTGCGCGCATCGGCGGCCAGCCCATAAACGGTTTCGGTGGGCATGGCCAAAACCGCGCCATCGCGCAGGGCCGCTGCGGCCGCAATTAGCCCCGCGCGGTCAGCCGCCGCGATTTTGCTCATTGCGCGGCTGGAGGCCCTGAAGCTGGGCGGGCATTGGCCACCAGCACAATATCCAGGGGGATTTTGGCCGATACCCATTCGGCGCTGGCATCGCTGCTGACGCCAATCTTCAGCGCCAGCCGATCGAGCTCCACCCGGCCTTTGGCCGTTGCGCTTTGGCCGCTTTGCGCCAGCTGGAAGGGCAGGCGCACGGGTGTGGCCACGCCCTTGATGGTCAACCGGCCTTCCATCACGAAATTGCCGGGCGAAACCTGCGAAAAGCGATCACTTTCAAACATGGCCAGCGGAAACTTAGCGACATCGAACCAATCGCTTTCCGTCAGGGAGCTTTCCTGCAATTTGCTGCCGGTGCGGGCGCTGGCGGTTTCGATCACCACGACGGCCTTGGCTTGGGCCAAATCGGCGGGATCGAAGCGCACCGAGGCGTTGAAGCGCTCAAACCGCCCAGAAAAGGCATTGCCCGCATGCAATCCGGAAAAGCCGATGCTGCTGGCGGGCAATTGCACATCCCAATTCGCGCCGGGCACCGCCTGCAGTTTTGGGGGCTGGGGGCTGGCCGCTTGCGCCTCGCCCAAATTTGCTTCCGTGCTGGCCCCCTGTGGCGGCGCGGCAGGAGAACATGCACAAAGTGCCAAGGCGGTGGAGGCGGCCAACAACCAGGTTTTCATCGTCCATCTCCAGCAGGCGCGCGCCGTTTCACCCAGGGCAGCATGTGCGTCAGCACCGAATCGCGATCGATCACATGGTGCTTGAGCGCGGCGGCAACATGCAAAACGATCAAGCCAATCGCGCCAAAAGCCAACACTTCATGCGCCTCGATCGCCGCCTCGCCCAGGGTGCGGCGCGCACTTTCGCTAAGGCTGGCGATGAAAGGCAGATGCGGAATTTCGACGAGGCCAAACCAAACGGTCGGCACCGCGAAAAACCGCTCAAACGATTCCGACCAGCCGGTGGACACATAGGCCCAGCCGGAAAGAGGCATCGCGAACATCAGCGCGTAAAAGGCCACATGCACGCCCTTCGCCGCCAGTTTTTCCCAAGGTTTCATGCCCTCGGGCAAAGGCGGCGCGGCATGGCCCAGCCGCCAGCCAAGCCGCGCGATGCTGAGCGCCAGCACGGTCAGGCCCGCCGATTTGTGCAATTGAAAGACGTTGAAGGCCAAATCGCGGGTTTTACTTTCGTGGATGGCCTCGACCATCCATAAACCCGCGCCGATTTGCCCAAGAATAAGGATGGCGATCCCCCAATGCAGGAAGATCGCCACCATAGAATAGCGGGAGGGGGCCGAAGGGTGAGGTGCCATCAGCTCTCTCCCTGATGCTTATTGCGCGGCCGGTGCAGCCGCGGCCGGGGGCGGCGGTGGGCCATAGAATTCGCCGTTGAACTCGATCTCGATTTCATCACCGAGCGCGCCATTGAGGAAGCCATCGGTGGCGATGCCATAATCGGAGCGCTTGATCTTGCCTTCGGCCTCAAAGCCGACGGCCGGGGCCTTGGTGAAGGGGTGTTCCGCCACTTGGCCGGAAAGCTCCACCTCGAATGTCACGGGCTTGGAGACGCCGCCAATGGCAAGATCGCCGATCAAAGTGCCCTTGTTGCCGCCATCCTGCGTGAAGCTGGTGGAGGTGAAGGTGATCTTGGGCTGTTTTTCCAAGCCGAGGAATTGCTTGGCCAAAGCCTCATCCCAGGTTTTGTAGGGCGCGCCCTTGTGCGTGGCTTGGTAATTGCCGGCATAATCGGTGCGCACGCTGGCGGCATCGGCCGTGAAGCTGAGGCTGGAGGCGGTGGGATTGGCCGCATCCACTTTCAGCTTGGCATCGAACTTGGTCAGCCGGGCGTTATATTCGGCCAGGCCCAGATGCAGGATGTCAAAGCGCAGGCTGGCATGATTGGGATCGACGCTATACTCCCCCGATGGGATGACCAATGCCACGGGCGGCGGCGGCGGGGCCACTTCTGGCGCGGCGGCAACGGGGGCGGCCGGCGGCGAGCAAGCCATCGCCAAAGCTGCCAGGCTGATCACAGCAAGCAATTTGCGTTTCATCAAAATCTCCATGAGGCACCCCTCCGTGCCGAAAGCACGCGCCCTATAGCGTGAAAGTTAACGTTGTGCATCAACAAATGCGCGTGCACGGCGGGCCGTGAAGGCTAGGCGGCTCACGCAAAGCTCGGCTAAGGTTTGGGCTGGGATCCAGGAAGCCGCCATGACCTATGCCGCACCGATGAAAGATATCCGCTTCGCGCTGGAGCACGCCGCCGGGCTGTGGCGGCTTAAAGAGGGCTTCCCGGATCTGGATGGCGGGGTGCTGGAAGCCGTCTTGGAAGGCGGTGCCGCCTTGGCGGGGGATGTGCTGGCCCCGCTCAACACAGCCGGGGATCGCCAAGGGCTTAAGCTGGTCGATGATCGGGTGGTCACACCTGGGGGCTTTGATCAGGCCTATGCGCAATTCCAGGAGGGGGGCTGGCAGGGCCTTTCGGCGGATGCGGGGTTTGGCGGCCAGGGCCTGCCCAAGGCGGTGGCTTTGGCGGTACATGAAATGCTGCAGGGGGCCAATATGGCCTTCGCGCTGTGCCCCATGCTGACGCTGGGGGCGATCGAAGCGCTCAGCGCCCATGGCAGCGAAAGCCAACGCCGCGACGTGTTGCCGCATCTGGTTAGTGGGGCCTGGACCGGCACCATGAATTTGACCGAGCCGCAGGCCGGCTCGGACGTCGGGGCGCTCACCACCAAGGCGATTCCCCTCGGCGATGGGCATTATGCTTTGCATGGCCAGAAGATTTTCATCACCTGGGGTGAGCATGATCTGGCGCGCAATATCGCGCATTTGGTGCTGGCGCGCCTGCCCGATGCGCCGGCCGGCTCACGCGGGGTTTCGCTGTTTTTGGCGCTGCGCAATAGCGTCGAGGCCAATGGGGTGATCGGCGCGCGCAACGGCGTGCGCTGCATTGGGTTGGAGCATAAGCTGGGCATCCACGCCTCCCCCACCTGCACCATGGCCTTTGAGGGGGCGCGGGCCAGCCTGGTTGGCGCGCCCAACCAGGGGCTGGCCGCCATGTTCACCATGATGAACTCAGCGCGCTTGAATGTCGGCCTGCAGGGCGTGGCCTTGGCGGAGGCGGCGTACCAAAAAGCCCTCAGTTTTGCCAAGGATCGCCGCCAGGGCCGCGCGGAGGGGCAAACCAGCGCCGGTCCTGCGGCTATCATCGCCCATGCCGATGTGCGCCGCATGCTGCTAGGGATGAAGGCGCGCATCGCAGCCGCCCGGGCGATTTGTTACGAAACCGCTGTGTTGGCTGATCTGGCTCGCTGCGCACCCAATCCCGAGGGCCGCGCTGCGGCCAAAGCACGCGAAGATTTGTTGACGCCCATCGCCAAGGCCTGGTCGACCGACATGGGCGTGGAGGCGACCTCCACCGGTATCCAGGTGCATGGGGGCGTGGGGTTTGTGGAAGATGGCGGTGCCGCCCAATTTTACCGCGATGCGCGCATCGCGCCAATTTATGAAGGCACCAATGGCATCCAGGCGATTGATCTGGTCGGGCGCAAAATCAGCGCCGATGGCGGGGAGGCCATGCGGGCGCTGATCGCGGAGGGGCACCAGATTGGGGCGCAGGCGCGTGGGGCTGGAGCGGACGCATTGGCCGGGCTGGGCGCGCGCCTTGAGGCCGGATGCGCCGCGCTGGCGCATGCGACGGATTTTATCGTTGCGCAAAACCGGGTTGATCGCCGTGCCATGTTGGCCGGGGCGGTGCCCTATCTGCAATTGGCAGGCGATGTCATCGGTGGGCTGCTTTTGGCCAAAAGCGGGCTCAGCGCCGCGGGCACGGATCAACGCCAAAACGGCGCGGTGCGGGCCGTCTATGCTGAAACGGTGTTGGCGCGCGCGCCGGCTTTGGTGCCGGCCATCGAGCTTGGCGCGGCAGCGCTGTTCGAGCAAAGCTTTGCCGATTTCGAGGCTTGACGCGCGTCACAGCCCCTTGGGGATGGGCGCGAGATCAGGGAAAACCGGGGCGCGCTTTTGCGCCTGCGCAGCGAACGCTTCGGCCATGTGCGGCGGGGCCAGCATGGCTGTTTGCCAGGTGGCGATGTAATCGAGGGCGTCAGCCTCACTATGATCGCGGGCGTATTGGATCATCACCTTAGAGCCCGTCACGGCCAGGGGATTGCGCGCCGCGATCTCGCGCGCCGTTTCACGGGCGGCGGTGAGCATTTCCCTTTGGGTCGCAAACACCTCATTCACTAGGCCGATCTCTTTGGCCTTGGCCGCCGGCAGGCGTCGCCCGGTATAGGCCAGCTCCCGCACCCAGCCGTCGGGGATCAGCTTGCACAAACGAGGAAAGGTGCCGACATCCGCCGTCATGGCGATGTTGATCTCAGCGATTTGAAAGAAGGCGTCGTCCGTCGCGTAACGGATATCGCAGGCGGTGACGAAATCCACCCCAGCCCCGATGCAGCCGCCCTGGATGGCGGCGATGGTGGGGATGCGGCTGTTGGCGACGGCATTGAAGGTGCGCTGCAGGGCTTTCACTTGATGGCGGAAGGCTTCGGAGCGGACGAAGGGATCCAAGCCAGGCGCTGCCAAGCCGCTGGAAAATACCGATAAATCCATGCCCGCGGTGAAATGCTTGCCGGTGGAGGCCACCAGCAGCACGCGCGCCTGCCCCGCATCATCCAGCGCGCCCACGATGGCTGGCAATTCGCGCCAGAATTCTGGGATCATGGTATTGAGGGCTTGTGGCCGCTTGAGCACCAATTCGGCGATCTTGCCGTCGAGGCGCAAATCAAAACATTGGCTTTCCATGGGGCCTTCCTCTTGGTTCTTAGGCTTGGTGTATGATTGCAACCCGCCCTGACTTCGGCGAAAGAAAATGCGTCTCTGGGTAAAACAAGGTAGGCAAAGGTTGCATCATGCAGAGAACGCTAGAGACAACAAGGCCGCGCGTTGGCCGGGTAGCGCAGCGGCCCTTCGGGATTGCGCTGGCGCTGGCCTTGATCGCCATGCCATCCGCCGCGGCCGCCTGGACCCCATGGGGGGCAATTGCGCGCCTGTTTGCGCGCGGCGACAGCATGCGCCAAACCGATGGCGCGGCAGCTTTGCGGGCGCTGTGCACGCAAGCCAATGATCAAGTCGAACAAATGCTGGCCACGCAGCGTGGCTTTTCGACCAAATCCTCAGACTGGCTGGATATCGCGCCGGTATTTGGCGGCTCGGCGGCGCTGGCCATGGCCTTTGGCGGCGGCGATGCACGCTCGCCCGTGCAGATGGAATTGGCAAACGCGGCTGAAGCGGCGATGCCGCGTGTGCATGATTTCCTGGAATCGGAAATCGCGCACCATGATTTCGGCGATCCGCTCGCTGTGCTGCGGTCGGAGCAGGGGGCTGCAACCCGAATTTTGGAGGTGCGCTGGCGCGCCGCGGTCCAGGAAATGTTCCGCGAGCGCATGGCCAATGATCTGAATGCGAGCCCTGCCTGGGCCCGCACCGAGGCGGCGCTCGATCGCGTTGGGCCGGGCAGGACCTCGCGCTCAACCCAGCGGGCTTTGCTGGAAACGGCGTCGGGGGCGGCCGCCGATGCCGTGTTCAATGCCATGCGCGCCGAAGAGATAAATCTGCGACGCAATCCTGATCTGGTGGGTTCGCCGAAGGCGCGCGTCGTGCTGCGGCGCATACCGGGCGTGAGCACTTAGGGTGGTGGATGGCGCAGGGCAAACCGGGCTAGAGCGCTGCAGTTTTTCTTTGCGCGATGGCGTTATGGCGGGCTTGCGCTTCGGGAGCCAAGCGGGGCCGCCGCCGACGCTGATTTTCCTGCATGCCACGGGCTTTAATGCGCGCACTTATCGGCGCGTGCTGGAGCCGATACACGGCCTTGGTAGCGTCTTGGCAGTGGATTTGCGCGGCCATGGCTGCAGCACGCTTCTCACCA
>JAKFWI010000033.1 GCA_021731965.1 Hyphomonadaceae bacterium
TTCCAGCGCAACCGTGGTGCCGATCAAGGCCACTTTGCGCCCGGTGCGCACTTCGCGATCATCGAACACGCGCCCGGCGGTGACACTCCAGTCATTGGCCTCGAAAAATCCGGTCTCGATGCCCTCGACCTGTGTTTGCCAATTGGCCCCCCCGGCGATGGCCTGGGTGACGCCGCGCACGCTACCGGAAACGGCCACGGCATCGGGCAGGCCCTCACGAACGGCCTTGGCATCGGCCAGGCTGAGGCGCTGCTCCCCGCCCGAACCGGCGAACGAAACCCCGCCTTGGCGCGAGGCCCCGTTGGTGATGATCAGCAGATTCGAGCCAAGCCCGGAAATCACGTCATTGACGCGCTTTTGCACGCCCGCGCCGATCGACAGCATCATGATCACGGCCGCCGCGCCGATGACCACGCCCAAAGCCGTCAGCAGGCTGCGCAAGGGATGGGCGATAAGGGACGAAAAGGCGGTGACCACCAAATCACGTGGCTGCATCATGGCGCATTCCTCACATCATCCACCACATGGCCATCGCGCATGCGCACCACGCGGCGGGCCCGCTGGGCCACTTCCGCATCATGGGTGACGATGACGATCGTCAAGCCCTCTTTGTTCAGCCGCTCAAACAATTGCATAACCTCGATGCCGGTGCGCTCATCGAGCGCGCCGGTCGGCTCATCGGCCAGCAGCAAAGCCGGCTGATTGGCCAGCGCCCGGGCGATGGCCACGCGCTGCTGCTGCCCGCCGGAAAGCTGGGTGGGGCGATGGTGGATGCGATCGCCCAGGCCAACCAATTCCAGCATTTGCTTGGCGCGTTGCAGGCGCTTGTCGGGGGCGACAGCCCCATAGGTCATGGGCAAGGCCACATTGGCGAGGGCATTTAGCCGCGGCAGCAGATTAAAGCTTTGAAACACGAAGCCGATCTTGGCATTGCGAAACTCGGCGAGGCGATCAGGGGGCAGGCCGCCGACATTCTCCCCTTCCAGCAGATATTCGCCGCTGCTGGGCCGATCGAGGCCCCCCAGCACATTCATCAGCGTGGATTTGCCAGAGCCAGACGGCCCCATGATAGCGACATATTCCCCCGCCTCTATGCGCACGCTGACGCCGTCCAGCGCGCGCACGGTTTCATTGCCCATCTTATAGGTTTTGATCAGATTGCTGGTTTGGATCAACGCGCTCATCTTGCGCCAAAACCGCCCGGTGGCCGCGGGGCCCCGGCTGCTGGCGCGCCTTTGGCCGGTGGGCCGGAAATGATCAATTCATCGCCTTCCTTCACTGCGCCGCCGAGCAGTTCAATACCGGTGGAATCCGCGAGGCCGACCTGCACCGAGACCGGCTCGGGCACCTTGCCCTTGACCAGCCGCCAGACAATCGCCGCGCGCGTCCCGCCTGCGGCTTCTTTGGCGCGCTCGGCCCGAAAGGCAGCCAGCTTTTCCTTCTGATCCGGCCGCAAGCTGGGCTCCAGCTTGCGCAGCACGTTCTCAAACAGCTTGCGCCGATCCACACCCTCACCACCGCCTTGGAAGGCCTGCTGCATCAACGTGCGCATTTGACGCTGCTGCGCGTCATCGAGCGCCAGCGCCTGGACCAGCGCCCCGCCAGGCCCGCGCCCGCCGCCGCCTTGCGCGCCCGCACCCGGCGCGGTGCCGCCAGCAGCAGCAGCAGCACGGGCCCCACCACCAGCGACCTGCGTGCCTTGCGGCGGCGCTAAGGGCTTGGCCAAAGCCTCAGCCTTGGCGGCGATCTTCTTATCGGCCGGGACAAAACGAATGGATTGCGCGGGTGCGCGCAAGGCGTCGGTCCGCTGATCCACGATGATTTCGGCATTCGCCGTCATGCCCGGCAACAGGCGCCGATCACCATTTTCCGTGACCAACGTCACCACATAGGTCACGACATTTTGGGCCGATTCCGGGCTGATGCGCACCTGTTCCACGGCCGCTTCGAAGGTGCGATCGGGGAAGGCATCCACGGTGAAGCGCGCCGAGGCCCCTTCACGCACCTGGCCGATATCAGCCTCATCAACCTTCAATTCCACGCGCATTTTCGATAAATCCTGCGCGATGGTGAACAATACCGGTGCCTGGAAACTAGCGGCCACCGTCTGCCCGACATCAATAAAGCGCCCGACCACCACGCCGCTAATGGGCGAACGGATCTCCGTGCGGCCCAGATCGGTTTCGGCGCTGGCGAGGGCAGCCTGGGTCTGCGTGAGCTGCGCCTTGGCCACCGCGAGTGCGGCACTGGCCTGATCGCGCGCCGCCAGCACTTGATCAAGGCCCGCATCCGAAATAAAGCCGCTGCTGACCAGCGCCTGAGAGCGGCGAAAATCCGCTTCGGCCTTCTGCACCGCGGCCATCGCGCTTTCGACACCAGCCTGGCGGGCCTGCAAATCCGCGCGCGCCTGGCGCACGCGCGCCTCAAATGTCGCTGGATCCAGGCGCGCCAGCAATTGGCCAACCTTGACCTGCTGGTTAAAATCCACCGGGATGGCGGTGATCTGCCCCGACAATTGCGAGCCGATCTCCACTGTGACCAGCGCTTCTAGCGTGCCCGTCGCCGAAATGCTCAACGTGATGGGGCCGCGATCGACTGCTTGGCTGCGATAGCCCTCAACAGGCTTTTTGGAGCCGCAGCCGCTCACAGCCAAACCCGCGCCCAGCAACGCTGCCGCACCCCATGAAAGTTGCACTTTTCTCACATTAGCCCCTAACCCGTCTTATTCACGATAACCCGTCAAAGCCGGCTTTCCCACTCTGTACATTGGCACCCGCCTAGCCAACTTTCAAAGAAGTGGAAATCGATTTCTGACGAGAACAATGTCCATATTCATTAACTTAGGGCGCACTTTCAACAAAGGTGTCTTTGCGGTTTTGTGCCCAAAAACGAGTAAACCATAAAACTAGATCACTTATGGATGAGAAAGCGGTATAGCCCGGATAACCCGGCACGCTAGGCTCACTCCGCTTTCACCACTGCAAATTTCGCGCCCCTGAGCTCTGGTAGCGCCTTTAATTGCGGGGTGACGGTGCGCAAATCACCGACCACCACCAAAATCAACGAATCCAGCGTAAGGCGCTCCTTGGCGCTGGCCTGGATATCTGCCGCGCCCACGCTGAGCACGGACGGGATATAGGAATCCAACCAGCTGGCCGGCAAGCCCAGAGCATCGCGACTGGCCAATTCGCCGATCAAGCCGGCCGGGCTGGCATGGCGCAACACGAACACGCCGGACAGCCAGGTGCTCATGCCCGCCGCTTCGTCGCGCGGGGGCGGCACCGCCTGCAATTCCTTGATTTCCTTAAATATCTCATGGAGGGATTTGCCCGTCACGTCGCTGGTGACATCCGCTTCGAAAATCCACAGCGCGTCACCGGGCCGCTGCTGGATGCTGGAGCCGGGCGAATAGGTATAGCCTTTTTCCTCGCGGATATTGGTGGTGATGCGCGAGTTGAACGCGCCGCTGAGCAGCGCATCCGTGACGCGAAAGGCGATATCCCCAGGCGTACCCGCTTGCGGGGCGGCAAACGCCAGTTGCAGCGTGGATTGCGGCGCGCCGGGCCGATCCACCAACAGCACCCGCCGGCCAAAGCTCGGCCCTAGCTGCGCATTGGGCGCCAGGATGAGTCGCGCGGGCCCGCTTTCCCAATCGTCAAACGCCGCCTCGATGGCGCGCCGCATGGTGCCCGCATCGAATTGGCCAGCAATGTAAAGATGCGCGCGTTCGGCCCCGAAATTGGCGCTGTAAAAGCGCTTCACATCCTCGATCGTGAAGGCCTTCAGCTGTTTTTCGGTTGGATACACCCGCCCATAGGGGTGCGCCGTGCCATACACCGCCCGCGCCATGACTGCCACGGCCAAGGGCTGCGGCTGCGAAAGCGTGACCGCCAGATCGCGCACCTTATCTTGCTGGATGCGGGCGAAGGCGTCTGTCGCGAAATCGGGCCGGCGCGCCACATCCGCCAGCAAAGCGATAGCATCTGGCCCATTTTCCTTGAGCACGGCGATGGATATGGCGGTGCGGCCCCAGCCGACGCCAACATCGAGCGCCCCACCCATATTGGCTGCCGCTTGCGCCAACTGCCCAGCGGAGCGCCCGTTCGCGCCCTCCTTCAGCATGGCACCGGTGAGATCAGCCAGCCACGTGGAGGTGCCATCGTTCAGATTGCCGGCCGCGATCGCCAAGGTCATGGTCGTCTTGGGGGCGAGGCCAGAGGGAATGAGCGTGATCTGCATGCCGTTGGGCAGCGTGTAGTTTTGCGTGCGCGGCACCGCATAGGGCTTTGGCGCGCCAACCGCCGGCTGGTTAGGGTAGGTGCCAAGCGGGGCCTGGGCCGCAGCCGGCGAACACAGCAGCGCCAAAGACAGCGCAGCGAATAGCGAGCGAAGCATCATGGCGTTTTCGCCTCCACTGCGACCGGTCCCGGCTCAATGATGAAAACGGAGCGATTGCTCGGCCGCAAATATTCCTGCGCCGTAGCAAGCATTTGTTGCGGCGTGACTTTGGCAAAACCCAACTCGATGTCGTTGATGCCACCCGGATTGTTATCGAACAAGGCGTAGGCGGCCAGCAAATCGATCAGGCCAAAACGCGTTCCGGAATCGACCAAATCATAGAGACCGGAGCGCACTTTGGTGCGGGCCCGTTCCAATTCCTCTTGGGTAACAGGATTGGTGCGCAATTCCTCCAGCACGCTATCGACCAAAGCAGTCAGCTCTTTGGGGTCGCGGCCTGTGTCATGCACAAAGGACAAGGCCCACAGCATCGGCCCATTATAATCGAACATGTTGCCGATTAAATTGATGCCGCCGCTTACGCTGCCCGTTACGCCGGCCTCCTGGACCAGTTTTTTGTAGAGGCGGCTGTCTTCGCCCTGCAGCAGGATTTGATCGAGCAAACCCATGGCATACCATTCAGCCGTTCCGCGCGGCGGCACATGATAGCCAACGGCATAGCCCGGTTTGGGGGCCAGCTTATCAATGCGCGAAGCGAATTTTTCGGCTGTCTGGCGCGGTTCGGAGATATCGGGAAAGCTGATGGCCGCGCCCTTCGGCACAACATCGAAATATTGCCGCACCCAAGCCAGCGTCTGCTCATACTCAATATCGCCGGCAATCACCAGGACCGCATTATTGGGGCGATAGAACTTATCGAAAAATTCTTTGGAATCCGAGACCGTGGCCGCTTCGATCTCTTTGAGATCCCCATAGAAATTATGTGAGTTGAACCAGTTTTCATTGGCCAGCATCGGCAGATCAATCCAAGGCCAACTGCCATAGGGCTGATTCAGCACATTGACCTTCACCTCATTGCCGACAACGCCTTGCTGGTTTTTCAACACCGCCTCATCGATCACCGGGCGGGCCATGCGATCGGCTTCGATCCACAGCACGGCCTCCAAGGCATTGGTCGGCACGATTTCGTAGTAATTGGTGTAATCAAAAGTGGTTGAGCCGTTATTTACCCCACCGGAGCGATAGATCAGCGTATCGAAAGCCCCTTTGGGGGCGTTGGCTGAGCCTTGAAACATCAAATGCTCAAACAAATGGGCAAAGCCAGTGCGGTTGCGCGGCTCGATGCGAAAGCCAATCCCGTAATACACCCCAACCGTCACCGTCGGCACGCTGGGCTCGCGGCTCATGACCACGCGCAGGCCGTTATCCAGCGTCACATAACGGGTTTCCACCTGGAGGCGCGTCGGAATCGCAAGCGCGCTATCCTTGGGCGGTACGGCCAGGCTAGGCGTGACCGGCCGCTGCGGCGCAGCGCACGCTGCCAAGGCGGCAGCCAGACAAACCGTGATCCTTGTCACGAGACGCATTGACCTCTCCTACCCTCACCCAATAATTTTATCGAGAAGCGATAAAGCCCCTTGATGCCTCGGTCAAGCCCATCCGCAACGCCGCCGCAGCAATTGGGCTTTTGAATCACGTGCAAATATGTTAGTTTGCGCCAAGCAAGCATGAGGCTGACATGGCAGGTTTTGACCCCGGCGCGACGGTTTTCGCCCTCCAGGTGCACTCTGCCGCGGATCACGGCGATCTGAACCGCGTCGAGAAATTGGTCTCCCATCGTTTTCCCACGCTTGAGCATCTCGATGCCAAAGAGGCGGCCCGTCACCCAGGTGAGTTTTTGATCGTCGACGTGCGCGAGCCAGAGGAATTCATCGTCAGCCATTTGCATTCCGCGCTGCGCATCGATCCCAGTGCCGAGTCGGCGCAGGCCATGGCGCTGATCCGCGCCCACCGCGACGGGCGCCCCGTGCTGTTTTATTGCTCGGTCGGGGTACGCTCATCAGAAATGGCCGCGCGCTTGCAACAATCGCTGAAGGCCGAAGGTGCAGATAGCGTCAATCTCAAGGGCGGGGTGTTCCGTTGGGCCAGCCTTGGCCTGCCGCTCGAAAACGCCACGGGCGCAACCCGCGCCGTGCACGGCTACGACAAGCATTGGGCCAAGCTCGCGCCCGCGCCGGTGGAGCTGCCGAGTCCCTAGCCCAGTCGCGCCTGAAAGGTCGGGGGCAGATTGCGGAAGCTTCACTACGCTCCGGCATAGAGCAAGACTCCGCCTTCAAGCTGCGTAATCAGCGCCGGCACCAATGCAGGATCCACCACGAAGCAGCCAAAGCTGCGTCCTGGCCGGCCGTGATGGCGGATGTAATCAGGCGACATGTACGCGGCCCCGTGCATGACGATGGCGCGCGCGGCGGCGTTGGCATTGCTGGGCTCCAGCCCCTCCAAATGCAGCGAAAGCCCGTGCTGGCCATAATAGCGCGCGCCGGTTCGGTACGCCCCCAAGGACGAAGCCAGAGAGCCCCCCGCATTGGAGAAATGCTCGGCCCACCCGTCATGATCCGCGTCTGACCCGCGCCCGTGCGCCGTCAAATAGCCCTGCACGGAACCGTCATGCAGGTTCACCATGAACAAGCGCGGCCGCGTCGATGGCAGGCTGAAATCAACGATGGCCAAATGCGTGCGCGTGGTCTGCGGCCAGCGCGCCCACGCCGCGAGCGCCTGCGCCAGCAAATCGGGGCGCACCAAAGCGGCGGAATCGATCTGCACCCCAGCAATCTGCGCGCCGCGCGCCCCAGCCCAATTGTGGCTAAGGGCCCAGCAGGGCAAAGCGAAGATCATGGCGCGGCGTTGCATCACCCTGGTTGCGTAGCGCAAGAACCGGGCAGCGGTGGGGCAAGGCCCCGATCAACCGCGCAGGCGGTAAGGGGCCACGCCTTGATCGGGCAGCCACAAGCCCTCGGGCGCGGGGCCGGTTTGCCAAAACACGTCGATCGGAATGCCGCCCCGCGGCGCCCAATACCCGCCAATGCGCAGCCAGCGCGGCGCAATGCAGGCGCAGATGCGTTTGGCCACCAGCAGCGTGCAATCCTCATGAAAGGCCCCATGATTGCGAAAGCTCTGCAAAAACAGTTTCAGGCTTTTGCTCTCCACCAGCCAATCGCTGGGGGCGTAATCGATCATCAGCGTGGCGCAATCCGGCTGCGCCGTGATCGGGCACACGGAGGTGAATTCGGGCGCGGTGAAGCGCGCCAGATACAGCGCCTCCGGGTGGGGATTGGGCACCCGCTCCAGCACCGCGGCCTCGGGAGAAGCGGGAATGGCGATGGCGTGGCCCAGCTGGGTCAGGGATTGGTTCATGCGACGCTGCTCCAATGGGCAAAGCTGGCAAGCGTTTGGGCGCTAGAGCGGATTCAAGAAAAGTGGAGTTGCGGTTTTCCGTCCAAATGCACTCATACTTATTGAATCAGAGCATTTGTCGAATCAGAAATCGACTTCGATTTCTTTGAAAATGCTCTAGCAGGCTGCTGAAGAACTCCGGCACGGCCGCGACGGCAAGAATTTTTTGCCTTTCCTGAGCAGGAGCCGGGCAAAGCGCGATGCGGGGCATCGGGCAAGACCGGCGACGCACTCAGGACAAAAAATCCTGCCGTCCTAGAGGGATGCGGCCGATTTCGGCTTCGGGTTCGTCGTGTCCCAGCCCCCGTAGCACCGCTACGCGAACTGGGCCTCTCCTGCCCGAGAGCACAAAATCGGCTTCGCATCGCGGCTCGCGGGAGTTTTTCAGCAGCCTGCTAGGCGCGCGCGCTGAACCAAAACACAAATCCTAAAAAGCCTACCACCAACAGCAAGCCGTCACGCCGCGAAAGCCCCGCGCCATAGGTCCATAACCCGCCGGCCAACACCACCAGAATGCACAAAGCCAGCGCCACCGGGGCTGACGCCATGAGGGATGGGGCGGCGATCACCGCCATCAGGCAAAACCCGCTGAGCACGCTGTAGGTCGGCCGGGCGATGACCTGCCCCAAATGCAAGCCCGGTTTACTCAAAGCCCCCATGATCATGGCGACCCCGCCGGGCGCGGCCAGCGTCAGCGCGAGCAGAGTAATCGCCAGCAGCCGCGCCGAGGGAGTGCCCAAAGCGGCAAGCTCTCCTGCTGAGCCCAGCGCCAGCCTGCCCCCCGCATAGAGCGCCGCCCCGCCAAGCAGCATGAACAGGATAATCAAGCTGAAGGCCGTCTGGCTGGCCTTCTCGATGCCCGAGGGCGCGCGCCACGCTTGCTCGATATTCATGTCTGCTGCTCTGCGCAGGCGCAGCGTCCAGATCAAGGCGGCCGCGATCAGCACCGCACCGGCAAAACCGAACCCGCGGATTTGACGGGTATCGATTATGCACAGGCTCAGGGCATAAAGCGCCGCCACGCCGAGCGCGACGGCCCCGCGCAAAGCCGCGCGCCGCTCGCTCTGCACCGGGCGCAGCAAAGCGCATAGCCCCAAAACCCCCGATATCTGCATGATCGCGGCACCTAGCACGGCCTGCGCTGCCAGATCAGCTTTGCCGGTAAATGCCCCGAGCCCGAGCAGCACGCAGGCCGGCGCGGCCTCGGCAAAGCCGACCAGGCTCAGGCCGATCGCGGTATCTGAAAACCTGGCGGCGCGGCCAAGATCCACCACGGCGCGCTGCACGCTTAAAGCGCCCAGCCAAAACAGGCCCCCCGCCAATGCAATCCATAGCGCTTCCACGGCCACCTCTAAGGGATTCCGGCTTTTCCTCGTGGGTTCGTAAGCTGATCGATTGTAAAGGCAACCCATTGCGGCTGAGATGATCCGATCGTTTCATGCACACACACGGAGGCTGGTTATGGCCGATTTTGATGGGCGGATTGTTCTGGTGACGGGCTCGGCCACCGGCTTGGGTGCCGCCATCGCGTTGGGGGCTGCCCGCGGCGGGGCCCGCGCAATCCTCATCAATTACACCAAAAGCGCCAAAGAGGCGGAGGAAACCGCTGATGCTTGCCGCGCGGCGGGCGCGGATGTCAGCGTCATCCAGGCCGATGTCGGTGACGATGGCGATTGTCAGCGGCTGGCGGCCGCGGCGGCGCGCTTTGGCCGGATCGATGCTTTGGTCAACAACGCCGGCATTACCAAGCACGCCCAGCGCCACAGCGATCTCGATGCGCTCAGCGCTGAGGATTTTCAGCGGCTTTACCGCGTGAACGTCATCGGGCCGTTCCAGATGGTGCGGGCCGCGCGGCCTTTGCTCGAAGCCAGCGATGGTGCCGGCGTGCTGATGATTTCCTCCATCGCGGGTGTTGCCGGGATCGGCTCTTCCGTTGCTTACGCGGCCAGCAAAGGCGCGCTCAATACCATGACGCTATCGCTTGCGCGCGCCTTGGCTCCGAAGATACGGGTCAATGCCTTGTGCCCCGGCTTTATCGATACCCGCTGGTTCACCGATGCCTTTGGCGAGGAAACCACGGACAAGCTGCGCCAATCCATCCGCGCCAGCACCCCCATGCAGGCGGCCTCCACGCCCGAGGATATCGCAGATGCCGCCTTGTTTTTTCTCTCGCGCGCCGCGCGCCATGTCACTGGCGAGACGCTGCTGGTCGATGCCGGCATGCATTTAGGCTTCACCCCGCTCACGGCCCGTTGAGCGGCGGAAAGCGCGGTGCGCGGCTGACCATGCCCGGCACCGACCGCCCCAAGGCCCGGCTGAGCCAACGCGCCACGCCGATGGCGCGATCAAGATCCACGCTCGTTTCCATGCCCATGCGCGCCAGCATGTAAAGCAAATCCTCGGTCGGCACATTGCCAGCCGCGCCGGGGGCGAAAGGGCAGCCGCCAATGCCGCCCAGCGCGCCATCGAGCACGCGCACCCCCGCCTCCAGCGCCGCCACCGCATTGGCGAGGGCGGTGTTGCGGGTGTTGTGGAAATGCGCGCGCAGCCGCACGCCAGGGGCCGCTGCAGCCGCTGCGCGAAACCGGATGGCCACGTCGCGCGGGCTGGCCACGCCGATCGTATCGGCTAAGGCAAGCTCTTGTGGGCCGGCCGCTGCCGCCTGCGCGACGATGTCCGCGACGCGCCCAGGATCGACCTCCCCATCAAACGGGCAGCCAAAGGCCGTCGACAGGGTCACCGAAATCGCCACGCCCGCGCTTTGCGCGGCGCGCGCCGCTGCCGGCCAGGCTGCCAGCAAGCCGGCCACGTCAGCCCCATTGTTGCGGATGGCAAAGCCATCGCTGCAAGCCAGCGAATAATTGATCTGCTTGGCACCTGCGGCCAATGCGCGCTCCACCCCCCGCATATTCAGCGCCAAGGCAATGTAGATCACGCCATCATCGGCCGGCAGCTCAGCGAACACCGCGTCCGAGCCCGCCATCTGCGGAACTTTTTGTGGATTGACGAAGCTGCCGGCCTCCAGGCGACGCAGACCCGCATGCACGCACAGCGCGATCAGTTCCAGCTTTTGCGCGACGGTAAGCAGCGCGGCCTCATTTTGCAGGCCATCGCGGGGGCTAACTTCAACCAATTCCACCCGTTCGGCCATGGCTGCTTCCTTTTACGCCGACGCGAAAACGCTCAATACATCCTGCCCAGGGCCATCACGCCCTTCCAGCACATCCACCAAAGCCGGCGCCACTTCCTCAGGCGTAATCAAACCAAGCGGATCTTCACCCGGATACGCTTTGGCGCGCATGGCAGTGCGCACCGGGCCGGGATCGAACAAGCGCACGCGCACCTGCGCCAGCTGGCTTTCCTGCGCATAGCAGCGCACCAGCGCCTCCAGCGCTGCTTTGCTGGCCGCATAGGCGCCCCAATGGGGCCGCGGATTGCGCGCCGCCCGCGAGGTCACGAACACCGCGGTGCCCTTGGCCGCGCGCAACAATGGGTCCATCGAGCGGATCAACCGCTGCGCCGCCAGCACATTCACCGCGAACGCCTCTTGCATCATGCTGGGCCTGGCATGCGCCACTGGGGTCAGCACCCCGAGCACCCCCGCGCAGGAAACCAAAGCGTGCACCTGGCCCCAGCGCTCAAACAGCACGCCCCCGAGCCGATCAATGGCATAGAAATCCTTGAGATCCAGCGGGGTGAGCGTGGCCGCCCCGCCGATAGCGCGGATGTCATCGTCCAGGCTTTCCAAGGCCGCGATGCTGCGCGCGAGCGCCACGACGTGATAGCCCCGCTTGGCCAATTCCAGGCTTGTGGCCCTGCCGATGCCGCGCGAAGCACCGGTCACCAAGGCCAGCTTGGATGGCAACGCGGCCATCAGGCCTCCACCAGCAAAGACAATTGCAAATCCTTGTCGGCGCGTTCCTGCTCATGATCCATCAAGCGGGTGGGATAATCGCCGGTGAAGCAGTGATCGGTAAATTGCGGGGAGGCCATATCCCGTCCCGGTTCGCCCATGGCCCAATACAGCCCGTCCACCGAGAGAAAGCCGAGGCTGTCCACCTCCAGCCGCTCACGCATGGCGGCCAAATCCAGCTGGGCAGCCATCAATTCGGTACGCGAGGGCATGTCGATGCCATAAAAATCGGGCCAGCGGATGGGCGGGCTGGCGGAGCGGAAATGCACCTCCACCGCCCCGGCTTCGCGCACCATCTGCACGATCTTGCGCGAGGTGGTGCCGCGCACGATGGAATCGTCCACCAGCACCACGCGCTTGCCCTTGAGCACGGCGCGGTTGGCGGAATGCTTTAGCCGCACGCCCAGCTGGCGAATTTCCTGACGCGGCTGAATGAAGGTGCGGCCCACATAATGATTGCGCACGATGCCCAGTTCGAACGGCAAGCCAGAGGTTTCGGCAAACCCCATTGCGGCCGGGACCCCCGAATCCGGCACCGGCACCACCACGTCGGCGATGGCGCTTTGTTCCTCTGCCAGGCGCCGCCCCATGCGCCGGCGCACTTCGTAGACGCTGCGGCCTTCGATGACGGAATCGGGGCGCGAAAAATACACGTATTCGAAAATGTCGGGCCGGGCTGGGCAGGCCGGGGAGAAGCGGCGCGATTCCATCTGCGCGCGCCCGGCCCCATCCCGCGTGATCACCACCATTTCGCCGTTGGCCACCGTCCGCGTGTAACTGGCACCGATCATATCGAGCGCGCAGGTTTCCGAGGCCAGAATGGGCGCGCCGTGCAAATCTCCAAGCACCAGCGGACGAATGCCCAAAGGATCGCGCGCGCCAATAATCATATTGTTGGTGAGGCAAACCAAGGCATAGGCACCATCGATCTGGCGCAATGCATCCACCATGCGATCGACCACGCCCGTGCGGCGCGAACGGGCGATGAGTTGGAGCAGGACCTCGGTATCGGAGGTGCTCTGAAAAATCGCGCCGGCCTCCACCAATTCGTCACGCAAGGCGCGCGCATTGGTCAGATGGCCGTTATGGGCAACAGCAAAGCCGCCACAGGAAAGATCCGCAAGCAAAGGCTGCACGTTGCGCAGCAAAGCGCCGCCCTGCGTGGCGTAACGCGTATGGCCAATCGCCGCAAAACCCGGCAGCCGGTTCGGCAATTCGCCGTGCGCGAAGTGATCACCGACCAAGCCGAGATGGCGCTCGGTATGAAACAGCGCGCCATCGAAGGTGGCGATGCCGCAGCCCTCCTGCCCGCGATGCTGCAATGCATGCAAGCCGAGCGCCGCCAACACAGCCGCATCCTCGCTGCCAAACACGCCGAAGACGCCGCATTCTTCGTGGGGCCGGTCGGCATCCGGATCGTCATCAGCCCTGGACCCTTGACCGAAAAGTGCGACGCGGTTTTTGGACGAGAGCGGATCTAATTGAGCGGTGTCGCGCGGATTCACCCGATTTTCCCTAATTCAGTCAAAGCGAGATCCGCTCTAAGCGGCGTTGCACGCTGCATGCTATTGCCTCTCCGGCTTGGCAGCGGGGGAGGCGGTCACCGCTCTGATGCGATCTTCCACGTCCTGCTTGTGATCGCGGATGAAATATTCCAGCGCCACCGCCCCGCGCTCCAAAAGGGGATAGAGCTGGGCCTGCGAAACAATGGCGGGCGGTGTGCGATCCTGCGGCGTGACATGGCGCACCAGCACGACAGTCAATACCGCGATCAACGCCGCGCGGGCAAAGCCGTAAACCAGCCCCACGCCCCGATCGAGCGCGGTGATCTCGGCGCTCTTGTGCAGCAAAGCGGCGATCGAGGACGTGGCAAAGCCAAGCCCCACGAACACAATGGCGAACACCGCGGCGGCAGTGGCCACCACTTGCAGCCAGACCGGCTGGATGAAAGGCAGCAGATTGATGGAGTCGGAATTGCGCAGATAAATCAGCACGGCAATCGCAGCACCCAGGATGGCCACCGCGGTGAATACCTCGCGGATGATCCCGCGCACGAAGCCCATGATGCTGGACATGGCGATCACCCCAATCACCACCCAGTCAAATAGATTGAAATGCAAGTCAGGCATTACATCCTCCCAGGATCGGCTTGCCCGATCTTTCCCACCAAATCGCCGATATGCGCAATCGTCTGCACCAAAACGCCGCTTCCTTCAGCCCCGGGCGGCGCAAATGCCTGATTAAAGCCCAGCTTGGCGGCTTCCTTCAAGCGCGCCTCGGGGCGGGAGGCGGGCCGAACATCTCCTGATAGCGCCACTTCGCCAAACACGATACTTTCTTCCGGCAGCGGTGCTTGCGCCAGCGCAGAAATCAGCGCCGCCGCCACCGCCAGATCCGCGGCGGGTTCGGTGATGCGCAAGCCTCCGGAAACCGAGAGATATACGTCCCGCCCACCAAAAGCGAGCCCGCAGCGCGTTTCCAATACGGCCAGGATCATGGCCAGCCGCGCACCGTCCCAGCCGACTACGGCGCGCCGCGCCGAGCCATAATGCGCCGGTGCCGCCAGCGCTTGGATTTCCACCAATAGCGGGCGCGTGCCCTCAACGCCGGCAAAGACGGCGGCCCCGGCCGCGCGCGCGCCGCCCGCGCCCAAAAAACACGCCGAAGGGTTGGGCGTCTCGCGCAGGCCGCTCTCCAACATTTCGAATACGCCGATCTCATCGGTTGGCCCGAAGCGATTTTTCACGGCGCGCAAAATGCGATAGGGCATGCCGCGATCGCCCTCAAAATAAATCACCGCATCAACCAAATGCTCCACCACGCGGGGCCCGGCGATCTGCCCATCCTTGGTCACGTGGCCCACCAGCAGCACGGCCGTGCCGCTGCGTTTGGCAAAGCGCACCAATTCATGCACGCAAGACCGCACCTGCATGACAGAACCGGGCGCTGCCTCCACGCCGTCCGCCCACAGGGTCTGGATGGAATCGATGATCGCCAAATCCGGCTTAAGCGCCTTCAGGCCTTCCAGGATTTTGCGCAGATCCGTCTCGGCCGCCAGCTCGACTGGGGCGTGAGCGAGGCCGAGGCGTCGGGCCCTGTCCTGCACCTGGGCCTGGGCCTCCTCGCCGGTGATATAGGC
>JAKFWI010000260.1 GCA_021731965.1 Hyphomonadaceae bacterium
CGCAGAGGAAGATTCGAACTGAGGCGCTCATGCCGCCGGGCTTGACCGCGTGTGCGGGCATGCGAGGCTGGGATTTGCTGCTCGAGGTTCAGGCAGCCTGATTGAGGGGCATAACATGAGTGCGTTTCGCGGCCGCCACACCAAGATCGTCGCCACCGTCGGCCCGGCCAGCTCCGCGCCGGCCATGCTGGAAACGCTGTGCCGCGTGGGCGTGGATGTGTTCCGCTTGAATTTCAGCCATGGCGAGCATTCCAAGCACGGGGCCGTTTACGCCGCCATCCGCGAAGTGGAAAAGAAAGCGGGCCGGCCCATCGCCGTGTTCGCCGATCTGCAGGGCCCCAAAATTCGCTGCGGGCAATTTCCCGATGGCGCGATCGAGCTGCGCTGGGGCGCGGAGGTTGCGATCACGCAAGAGGCCCAGACCAGCGCGCCCGATACCATCCCCTTGCCGCACCCCGAAGTGTTCGCCGCCTTGCAGCCGGGAGATCGGCTGAAACTCGATGACGGCAAGCTGGAATTGACCATCCTGGCACGCCAGGGGGAGGTTTTGCGCGCCAAAGTCGATGCCCCTGGAAAATTGAGTGACCGCAAAGGCGTGAATGTGCCGGATCGGCCGATCCCGATTTCCGCGCTAACGCCAAAGGATCGCGCCGATCTGGCCTTTGCCCTGGAATTGGGCGTGGATTATGTGGCGCTTTCCTTCGTGCAGCGCCCGGAGGACATCGATGAGGCGCGCGCCATCATCGGGGATCGCGCCGGCATTATCGCCAAGATCGAAAAGCCCAGCGCGGTGGAGCATTTGGAGGCCATCGTGGCCCGCGCCGATGCCATCATGGTGGCGCGTGGGGATTTGGGCGTAGAAATGGCCTCCGAGCAAGTGCCCATCATCCAGCGCAAGATCGTCCGCGTATGCCGCGCGGCGGGCAAGCCGGTGATCGTCGCCACGCATATGCTGGAATCCATGGTCGATGCGCCCACGCCCACAAGGGCCGAGGCCTCCGACGTGGCCACCGCCGTGCTGCAGGGGGCCGATGCGGTGATGCTTTCGGCGGAATCGGCCGTTGGCCGCCACCCGCCCACCGCCGTGGCCATCATGGACCGGATCATCAAGGCCGCCGAAACCGATGAGGAATTTTGGGTGCGCCGCTCTTCGGAACGCCCCCCCCACGATCTTTCCACCGCCGATGCCATCAGCCAGGCCGCCGGGCTGATCGCCGATGCGCCTGACGTGGCGGCGCTGGTGGCCTATACCAAGACGGGCTCAACCGCCTTGCGCATCGCGCGCGAGCGGCCGCGCTGCGCCATGGTGGCGCTGACGCCTGATACATCGGTGGCGCGCCGGCTGCGGCTGTGCTGGGGCATCGAGCCGGCGCTGAGCGAGGATGTGTGCGATTTCGAAACCATGCTGATCACCGCCGAAACCGCCGCCAAGACCTGGACCAATGCCAAAGCCGGCGAGCGCATCGTCATCATCACCGGCTATCCGTTCGGCAATCCTGGCAAAACCAATACGCTCAAGGTTTCGCGGCTCTGACGATTCGCCTTTCTGGCGACCATGTCATAAAGACATCACAAAATCTTCACATAGTCGACGGGGACCCCAGCGCTATGTGGGCGTAGGCCCTGCGTGCGTCCAATAGGAAAATTGCGTGCAACATCTCGCCGCCGATACCATGTCTGCCCAAATGCCGTCCGGCGCGCCAGCCAAGATCAGCGCCCAGGGCGTATCGGTTTCCTATGGGGAAAAGCGCGCGCTGTTTGATGTGGCCATCGATATCCCGGATAGGGCGGTAACGGCTTTCATCGGGCCATCAGGCTGCGGCAAGACCACGTTTTTGCGCTGTATCAACCGCATGAATGATACGATCGATTCCGCGCGGGTGACCGGCAAGATTGAACTCGATGGGGCCGATATCTACGCTGCCGGCGTGGATGTCGTGGCGCTACGGGCCCGGGTTGGCATGGTTTTCCAAAAACCCAACCCTTTTGCCAAATCCATTTACGAAAATGTGGCCTATGGGCCGCGCATCCACGGGCTCACCACTAGCAAGAGTGAGTTGGACGCGCTGGTCGAGGCCAGCTTGCGCCGCGCGGCGCTGTGGGATGAGGTCAAGGATCGGCTGAAGGATTCCGGGGCCGGGCTATCGGGCGGACAGCAGCAGCGGCTGGTGATTGCCCGCGCCGTGGCGGTCGATCCCGACGTGATCTTGATGGACGAGCCCTGCTCCGCCCTAGATCCCATCGCCACCGCCAAGGTCGAGGACTTGATCAAGGAATTAAGTGAGAAGTATTGCATCGTCATCGTCACCCATTCGATGGCGCAGGCCGCGCGCATTTCGCACAACACCGCCTTTTTCCACCTCGGCAGCCTGGTGGAGTATGGCAAGACCGACGCCGTATTCACCCAGCTTATCGATCAACGAACCCGCGATTACATCACGGGCAGGTTTGGCTAGAGCAGTCTTAGAGAAATGGAAGTCGATTTCTGAATCGACAAATACTCCCATTCAATAATTTAGAGCGCAAATGCGCTATGGACTACTGAAGCAGATCATGGGTAGCCGATCGCGTTGATGCCAATCGATCGGATCATGCTCCTGGCGCAACGCGCGCGCGCGGGCCTGGAGATTTTAGGCGGTTCTCTCGGAATCGCGCATTTTGTTTTGGAAGCGTGAGCATGCGCGTTTTTGCCCGGCAGGATTTCCCCAAGGACCTCGAAGCCTTGGTCAGCGACGTGGCGCGCATGGGCGGGGTCGCGGAATCCATGGTCACCGATGCCATTTCGGCGGTGATGCGCCGCGATTCGCTGCTGGCCCGCGCGGTGATCGATCGCGATTCGCGCGTCGACACCGCCCAGCGGGGGCTGGAGCGGCGGGTCGTCTCCTTCATGGCGGAGCGGCAAACCGGGCCACGCCCAATCCGCGAGGGGCTAGGCGTTTGGCGCATTACCGGGGATTTGGAGCGCGTGGCCGATCTGGCCAAAAACATCGCCAAGCGCAGCGAGTCACTGAATCAAAGTGATCCGATCCAGCTCTCGCGCAGCATTGAGCGCATGGGCCGCTTGGCGGCCGCCCAATTGAAAGATGTGCTGGATGCCTATTCCACGCGTGATCTGGGCCAGGCCATCGGCGTGTGGCGCCAGGATGAGGATATTGATGCGCATTACAACGCGTTGGTCCGGGAATTGCTTACCTATATGATGGAAGATCCACGCACCATCAGCCGCTGCACCCATTTGATGTTCATTGCCAAAAACATTGAGCGCATTGGTGATCACTGCACCAATATCGCCGAGACCGTGCATTATCTGGTTACCGGCGAAGAGATCGCAGAATCTCGCCCAAAGAGTGATGATGCCGAACGCGGCGATTTGTAATTCAACTGAATAGGGCTTGCTCATGACGCCGCATGTATTGGTCGTTGAAGATGAAGGCACCCTGGCGGTGGCTCTGAAGTATAATTTGGAAAAAGAAGGCTATCGCGTCACCATCGCCGAGGACGGCGAAGAGGCGCTGATCGCGGCCGAAGAGGGCCAGCCCGATCTGGTTTTGCTCGATTGGATGCTCCCCAAGGTGGCGGGCATCGAAGTGTGCCGGCGCCTGCGCGCGCGCGCTGATCACCGCAACGTGCCCATCGTCATGCTCACCGCCCGGGGCGAGGAAGCCGAGCGCATCCGCGGCCTCGATACCGGGGCCGATGATTATGTGGTCAAGCCCTTCGCGATGCAGGAATTGCTGGCGCGTATCCGCGCTGTCATGCGCCGCATCCGCCCCGGCTTGGCGGAAAACAAGATGCAATGTGGGGAAATCAGCGTGGACCGGGTGGCCTATCGGGTGCGCCGCGCCGGGCGCGAAGTGCATCTTGGCCCCACCGAGTTTCGTTTGCTCGATTACATGATGCAGTATCCGGGGCGCGTTTTCTCGCGCGAGCAATTGCTCGATGCGGTCTGGGGCTCGGATGTCTATGTCGAGGCGCGCACCGTGGATGTGCACATAGGGCGGCTGCGCAAGGCGCTCAATGTCGGGGAAGAGGCCGATCCCATCCGCACGGTGCGCTCGGCCGGCTACGCGCTGGACACCGAAAACTAGAGCATTTTCAGAGACGTCGTAGTCGACTTCTGATCCGAACAATGCGCTGGTTTAATACCTGAGCGCGCATTCGGGCGGAAAACCGCAACCCCACTTTTCCTGAATGCGCTGGTTCAATACCTGATCGCGCATTCGGACGGAAAACCGCAAACCCACTTTTCCTGAATGCGCTCTGGCCCGTCTTACTCTCGATAACCGCCGTGACGATAGCGGCTCCCGCGAATAATCCGGGCCCAGTGCCGGTGCCGCGGATCAGCGAGAGGCGACCCGCACCATGCGGCGCAATTCCGACTCTTCCGCCACCGGGCGGCGGCGCTTTTGTTGCTGCGGCTGGTAGGCCACCCGCGCGTGATCTTCGCAATAGGGGCCCGTGCAGGCATCGCGCCCGCAAAAGGCGAAGGTCTGATCCGAGGGATCCCCGATCGGCCATTTGCACATCCGCTCAGTCAGCGTCAGCACGCTGGCGAGGCTGCCATCATCTTGGCGCAAGGCTTCCAGCGGGGGCAGAAATGGCACGACATTGCTTGGCATTTCGTGCGCTGAAATCCCTGGCAAAAGCGGCCGCACACGGTGCGCGGCGTGCACGGGGTTGGAGCGCGGCGCGGTGGGGCGCATCGGGCGCTTGATCGCCGGCCGGGAGGGCGTGGCGCGCCCCGCGAGGCCCAAACGGTGCACCTTGCCGATCACGGCATTGCGGGTGACGCCCCCCAATTGTTTGGCGATCTGGTTGGCCGACAAGCCCTCGGTCCAGAGCTTTTTCAGCGTCGATACGCGCTCATCTGTCCAGCTCATGTCTTAGCCCCTTGTTGTTGCGGCACCGCTTCATTCCCGAGTGCATGCTAGGGATAGTAGCACATCAGCTTTTTAGCACAACATCCTGGGGTACAATTCTCCACAGGATCGATGCTGCTTGCGCCTTTGCGCTGTTTCGTGAACGGCGCCATACATGGGTTTCGGTGCCGTTTTCCTTGAGACACCTCCCGCCAGGGAGAGAATCTGCTGGATTGATCAAAGCCGAATTATGGTTAATGCGAAGTAAACAAAACCCATGCTTGTCCCGACAATGAGAATTCTGCAGCCCCGCCAATATGGCGCAATAAATTGGGTAGGTTTGCGCACGCTGTTGGAGCGCGAAATCTTCCGCTTCTTGAAAGTGGGGGGGCAGACGGTGTTGGCCCCGTTGGTGAGCGGTGTCATGTATATGACGATCTTTTCGGTGGCCCTGGGCGCGCGCGGCGTGGGCAATGGCACTTTGTCCTATGCCGATTTCCTGGCCCCGGGCCTGATGATGCTGGGCCTGATCAATAACGCCTTCGCCAACACTTCTTCGTCACTGATCATCGCCAAAATCCAGGGCAATGCCACGGATTTCCTGATGCCGCCGCTTTCGGCCTCGGAATTGACCATCGGCTTTTTGGGGGGTGCGGTGGCGCGCGGTTTGTTGGTGGCTGTGGTCAGCGCCATCAGCATGATTCCGTTCGCGCATGTGCTGCCGCATAATTTCGCAATTGTGCTTTATTTCGCGCTGATGGCGGCGATTATTTTTGGGGCGATCGGGCTTATCGGGGGCATTTGGGCAGATAAATTCGATCAGTTGGCAACCGTCACCAATTTCATTGTGCTGCCGCTGACCATGCTATCGGGCACGTTTTTCTCCCTGGAGCGCTTGCCCGAGGGGATACGGGCCTGGGCCCATGTCAATCCGGTGTTCATGCTGATCGATGGCTTTCGCTTTGGCTATACGGGCCATGCGGATGGCAATGTGGCGATCGGGGCCGGCGTGGCGCTGGTGCTGGCGACTGGCCTCTGCGTGGCAAGTTGGGCGCTGCTGCGCTCGGGCTGGCGGCTGAAAGCCTGATTACCGTCAGGCACTTGGGCAAGCCAAACGGCGAAACGCCCGCCCTGTGAAGGGCGGGCGCTTTTTTCTGCATCCAGAAAAGCTTAGCCGAACTTTTTCTTGATCCCGAACTTGAAGGTCCGCCCGATGGGATCGCCCGTGAAAGGATCGTAATTCAATTCCAGCCGCGCAAAGGGTGGATCGCGATCGAGCACGTTTTCCACCGTCAGGTTGAAGGTGGAGTTCCAGGGCAGCTTTTGCTGCCAGGCGATGTCGTGCGTGATGAAGGATTGGATGATCTGGCCGTTAGGATTGGTCAAAAACAGTGCCGTGCGCTGATCGCGGTAATTGTCGATAAAGCGCGACGTCCAGCGGAAATTTGCCCCGCCAATCGAATAATTGGCATAGGTGTCAAACTTCAGCTTGGGCAGCGGCAGCGCCACCGTCTGGAAGTTCAGCTGCCCCGCCGCACTAAAGGGCTGCGCAACCGTTAGCCCGGCGATGACGGTGGCGGCCACATCATAGCGCCGGGTCAAGCTGACGCTGCCGCCCAGCTCGGCAGAGCCACCGAGGAAATGCTCAAACTCGTAAGAACTCAAGATATCGATGCCGTTGGTTTGCACCCGCGGGCCATTGAAGAAGAAGGTGCTCAGCCGTGACACATTGGTGATGGAGCAGGCGCCGCTGAAAATGAAGCGAGCCTGGATTTGCGCGAAGGCGGGCGCATTGCAATTATTGGCCCCCACGGCACCTGTTGGGAAGAGTGCGTTCACCAGCCCGGCCACCGGCTCTTGGCCGATCGTATCGCGCAAGTTGAAGCTCCAATAATCCACCGCGGTCTTGAAATGGCCCAGTTCGAAAATCCCGCCTACGCTATAGGTGAAGGCCCGCTCGGGCGAGAGCGTGCTGCTACCGGTGATATCCACCGCCCGGAAGGTCCCGCCGATGTTTTGGAGCGACGTGATGGTGTTGGTTGCCGCTTCGGTGAGGGAGGGGCTGCGGAAGGTGGTGCCGACTGTGCCGCGTAAGGCGAAAAAGTTGAGCAGCTGATACTTAACAGAGAATTTCGGATTGAAGGTCGAGCCAACCGATCCGGGATAATTCTCATACCGCGCCGCAAATTGGCCGTTCAGCTTGTCGGTGAAGGGGAGATTGATTTCGCCGAAGAAGGCAAACACCGAACGCTGGGTGTCAACTGGGCGGCTGCCGGTCAAGAAGCCAAACAAACCCGTCTGCACCGCGCAGCTCACATTGCCCGAGGTCTGCGTATCGATGCAGGGGTTGATGTCCAGATTGAAATTATCGCTATTGCGCGATTGGAAGCTTTCGCGGCGATATTGCCCGCCCAATGCATAGCCGATCTCCCCGCCGGGGAGCTTGAAGACCGGCACTTCCCCATCAACCACCCCGTCAATCACCAGCAGTGTTTGTTTCTGCCGGGTTTCCACCAATTGGTAGATGAAGTTGATGACATCGGCGCTGTTGGCCACGGCCGGATTAAACTGAGGGTTCGTCACGCCGGTGACGGGGTTGCCGGCGATAGCCGTGGAAAAGGGGTTGAAGTATAAGCAGCCATTGGCTCCTGGCGTATTGGCCGCGCGATTACAGTTTGCGCCGCCAAGGCCGCGCAAAGCCAGCGCGAAGTTATTGATATTGGTATCGAAATTATTGCGGTACGCGCTTTCCTCGCCATAGGTCACGGCCAAGGACCAATTGGCCAATTCGTTAAAGCTGCCTTGCAGCTCGGAATTGACCCGGAAAAAGCTAAACGTCCGTTGGTTGCGCGTGGCGCCGGGATCGGGGAAGAGCGGATTGCCGCCCACACCGAATGGCCGCGTCGCGATCAGCAGCGCGCCAGCCGAGGCCGCCGTGGCGGTTGGAGTCAATAGGCCAGGGTTTTGGCTGATCAGCGAGGCAAAGCCCGGATTGCTCCGCGGCACGAAAAATTGCCCAGGGATGAAGGACGCCGCCGCCGTTGGGGCATTGGCCCCGCCAACCGGCGGGAAGGACGGGGAGAAGGAAATCCGCGGCACTTCGGTGCGCGAAAAGAGGCCCTCAATGTGGAAATCCACGCCCGCGGGCAGCTCGGCATTCGCCTCGGAATATATCTGGAAGCGGTTCGTCGTCTCGACCAAATTGTCAAACGGCGTGAATTGGAAGCCGCAAACCGGCGTTGGACCCGCCAAGCGCGCCTGGCCGCCCAAGCTGGTGCAGGCCGGATCGCGCGTCACGCCTTGCACGGGCGTGAAGGGTGTCGGAGATGGGCCAAGTGCAATCGGCAAAAACGCCCCCGGATTGCCAACGAGCGAGAAGCCCCCTTCGGGGTTATCGGCCAAAGAGCGCACGGCGAAATCACGATCTGTCACGCGCAATTCGGCGCGGTGCTGATAGCCGCCGGCGATAAAGATATCGAGCCAATCATTGGCCCAGCCCACTTTGCCATGGGCATCGAAATCTCCATCCGATCCCTCAACGATGCGGTAATTGCCGCCGACTTCGAGGCCCTCAAAGCCGCGCTGCGTGATGAAATTGACGACGCCGGCCACCGCGTCCGAGCCATAGGTGGCGGCCGCGCCGTCTTTCAGGATTTCCACCCGCCCGACCGCCGCGATCGGTAAGATATTGGTATCGACCGCGCCGGCACCGGCGAACGCGAACGGGTTGGCAGGCAGGCGCCGCCCGTTGAGCAGCACCAAAGTCCGCTGAGCCCCAAGCCCGCGCAGATTGACACTGCCTGAGCCCTCCGAGCCCTGGGCCCGTGCATCGAATTGATTGCTATCGCCCAAAATCCCGCTGGAGACCGGCAGGGATTTCAACAGATCCAGCGTGGACGGCGAGCCCTGCAAATCCAAATCGTCGCGGGAAATGACATCCACCGGCAGCGCGGCGTTTTCCGCCGCCCCGCGAATGAGCGAGCCCGTGACGACGATTTCCTCGGTTTGCTCGGCATCGTCCGCCGGCGGGGCCGGGGCGTTTTGGGCGTAGGATTGCCCCAGCAAGGCCACCGAAGCGCATGCGGTCATTAGCCAAAACTTTGGCAAAGCCTTTGTCATAATATTCCTCCCTGAAATGATTTTCTGGTTGCTTAAGCAACTTCTACTCGAAATTTTGGCATTTGGCGCTGCTATCATTCCATGGGCAGCCCACCTCGTCCAAACTGTAGCGATGAAAACAAGGGCGTCGAGCGTTGTTTTGCGGTCTTGCGCAGCAGGCCAAGTTTTTGTGACAAAAAAGCCTCGACGCGACGTTGGAAAGTGGTCATTTGCATGATGATGCAAGATCGATTTGTCCATTTTGATGGCGCGCGCAATTTTCGTGATTTTGGTGGGTATGCGGCGCGGGGCGCGCGTGTAAAGCAAGGGCGCTTGTTTCGCTCCGCGCATTTTGCGGATGTGACGCCCGCTGATATTGCGCGCTTGGATGGGCTCGGCTGCGCTTTTGTGGTGGATTTGCGCCGCCCGGTGGAGCGGGCGCGCCAACCCAATCGCTGGCCTGGCACCTCCATCCTTACCCATGAGAGCAATTCGGGCCATGAGGCGGCGGAGCCACCCCATGTTGCCTTTTTGCGCAGCGGCGATCTCAGCGTGGCCAGCGTGGATGCGTTCATGCTGGGCATTTATCGGGAGATGCCGTTCACTCAGGAGCATATCGGGCTGTTTCGCGCCTTCTTCGAAAGCGCGATGGCGAACCAGGGGGCCGGTGTGGTGCACTGCGCGGCGGGCAAGGATCGCACGGGCCTGCTCTGCGCTCTGGTGCTCACCGCCCTCGGCGTTGCTGCGGACGATGTGTTCGCTGATTACGATCTCACCAACCAAACCCATGATTTTGAGGAACGCCTGACGGCTTTCCATCAAAAGCTGGAAGAGCATCTGGCCCGCGTGGTGCCTATCGCGGCCTTGCGCCCCTTCGCGGGCGTCAGCGCGCATTGGCTGGCCGAGGCCTTGGCGCAGATCGATGCACGTTATGGCTCGCTCGATGGCTATCTGACGCGCGCGTTGGGGCTTGGCCCCGATTGGCGCAGCGCCCTCTCGGCCGCACTGATCGAATAGCGCCCGCGGCCCCCCGTCATGCCAAATCGCACGGCGTCAGGCAGCCGCCAGCGCCCCCGCACGATTGCCAGACACAATCGCGCCTTCGATCGTTGCGGGCAGGCCCGTATCGGTCCAATCGCCGGCGAGCCAGAGATTGGCCAAGGCCGTTTTCGCTGCAGGGCGGCGCGCCACATTGGCGGGGCTGGGATCGAAGGTGGCGCGCTTTTCGCGAATGATGCGGGCTGCCGCATAGGGCAATTGCACGGGCAATTGCAAGGCAGCGCGCGTTTCTTCCCAAAGGCGGGGCAACAGGATGTCTTCATCCAGTTCCGCCAGCGCGCTGGCAGCCGAGATGGTCAAGGACACATGCGTTCCGCGCACGGCGATCCATTGCGTGGCCGCGCCCAGCACGCCCATTAAGGGGGCCAGCGGTGGGTGCGGTGCTTCTTCCTCGAGGCGGAAATGCGCGTTGAGGATGGGCTCGCCATCCTCTGGGGGGGTGAGAAAGGGCAGCAATTCGCCGGCACGGGCCGGCGGCACCGCCAGGATGACCCTGTCGCTTGGCCCCAGCGCGATCTGCGCGTCGCCCAAATGCAAAGCTGTAGCGCGCCCGTTGTGCATTTCGATGGCCTTCAGGCGCACGCCAAAACGCGTGACGGCACCGCGCTTTTCCAGGGCGCGCAAAGTGGGCTCGACAAACGCCTCGCCGAGCGCCTCCCGGGCGATCAACGGCCGGCAATAGGCCCCGCCGCGCAGAAAGGTGCGGGTCAAAACAGGGGTGAGCAGCCGCGCTTGCGCCACCTCCGGTGCCGCGTTCAGCGCGGCAATCGCCATGGGTTCCCAAAAGCCGCGCCACAGGGGGCCGCGGCGGCGAATGACCTGTGCCAGGGTGGCCTCCGCAGGGGCGCCCAGCAGCGCGCCGCCTTCGGCAAAATCCCAAAAGCCAGCGCCCGGAACGCTGCGACCCCGCTGCAGGGCCCAGAGCGGCGTGCGCGCCCGCCCCGGCCGCACCGTGTAGCGCGCGCCGTTGGCGTGATCATAGAAGGGAAAGAGCGCCTCATCCGGGCCGATCAGCGCCTGCACGCCGGCACCATTGCGCCGCAGTAAGCCCAGCGCGTGCGCATTGCCGCTCATCACGAAATGATTGCCGTTATCGATCAGCAGCGAGAGTTTATCGTCCCAAAAGCTGCGGCAACGCCCGCCCGCGCGCGGCGCTTGTTCATGCAATTGCACCCGCAGGCCCGCTTCGCTGGCGGTGAGCGCAGCCGCCAGCCCGGCCAAGCCGGCCCCGATCACATGCACCAGCGGCGCGTCGTTCATGCGGCGGGTGCCAGCAAAGCGGCGCGCAGCGCTGCCGCCAGCTTGCGCGGGGCGGAGATTTGCGGCTTGGCCAGGGTGCGAAAGCTGTCGCGCTCCATGGCGCGCAGCGTCAAATCATAGACGGCGTGCATCACCAAAGCGGGGCGCACTTTGGCCCAGCCTAGCTCCTTGACCTCCGCCAGCGCCGCCTTGAATTGCGCCCGCGCCATGGCCCCCAAGGCGGCGCGCACGCGCACCAGGCCCTGGCCCATCAGCAATTGCTCATTGGGCTCCTGCGGCAAGCGATGCTGCTCCAGCAATTCGCGTGGCAGATAAAGCCGCCCCTCGGCGGCATCTTCGGCCACGTCACGCGTGATATTGGCGAGTTGCAGGCCTTCGCCCATGGCCAAGGCAAAGCGATCCGAGGCGGGGCCGGGCGCGGCGCCGAAAATGGGCATGGATAGCATGCCCACCGCTCCGGCAACGCGCCGGCAATAGCCCTTCAGGCGCTCCAAACTCGGCGCGAGGATGGGCCCTTCGGCATCCCATTCCATGCCCTCGATCAGCAGCAGGAATTCGGCCTTGGGCAGCGCGAAGCGCGCCACCGGCTCGAGCAAGGCCACCGTCGTGGGTCGATCGGGCCGGCCCGCGAACAACGCCTCAATGGCTTCACGCCACATGGCCAGATCACGCCTTTTGCCCTCCAAAGGCCCCGGCTCATCGGCGACATCATCGATTTCGCGGCAAAAGGCGTAGACAGCGTGCATGGCTTCACGGCGCGGCCGTGATAGGATGCGCATGCCGAGCCCAAAGGACGTGCCCGATTTGCGCACCACGGCCTCGACATGGGCCTGGGCCTGGGCGCGGCTTGGGGGGGCCATGATCAGGCTCATGCCGGGATCAGCGTGCGTTCAAACATCGCGATTTTCAGGCCAGCCAAAGCCGCGGCGGCGAAATCCAGCTTGGATAGCGCCACGCGCTTGGCCAGCATGTCCTGGCGGCGCAGGCGCACGCACAGCCGGCCAGCCAGCGCAACAATCATATGCGCCTCACAGGCGAACCGGCGATCCTTCATGGCGCGCGCCAGAGGCTGGGCGGCCAAGACCCAGGCATCGCAGCGATCCAGCATGCGATTGATTACCGTGCGCAGCGGGGGCGTCAGCGCGGAGCGGGTCAGATCTTCCGTGCGGGAGCCGTGCAGGGAAAGCCAATCCTGCGGGATATAGACGCGATTCAATTCCTGCAAATCCTTGGCGCAATCTTGCAGATGGTTCAGCACTTGCAGCGCCGAGCACAGGGCATCGGAGGCGGGGTAGAGGGCCGGGCTCTCGCCGTGCAGATCGATGAGAAATCGCCCAACCGGATTGGCGGAATGCCGGCAATAGGCTTCGAGCTCATCGAAATTGGCATAGCGAGTCTTTTCGGCGTCCTGGCGAAAGGCACGCAGCAGATCGAGGCCGCGATCGAGGGAGATGGCGCGCGCCGTCAAGCTTTCGCGCAGCCTGTGGGCCTTGGCATAGCCATGGCCAAACCCGGCCTCAGATATTAAAGCGGCAGCAAAGGCATCGAGCCGGGCGATCTTCTCTTGAGGGCTCAGCGCGCCATCATCGGAGATGTCATCGCCGGCCCGCGCGAAGGCGTAATAGGCGGCAACATGGGGGCGCAATTCCGCTTTGAGCAAAAACGAGCCGACTGGGAAATTTTCGTCGCCCGCGCCTTTTCCCGAGGGGGCCTCCGGTGCCAGCGGGGCGGCATCAGGCCGTTCATCGAGCTGCACCATGACACGCCTCACTGGGTCGATTTCGATCGTGCCACGCTTTTCCAAGTCCCGGCGCACGCATTTTTGGAAATCGCTGGGATTGGGTTTGCCAACCTGACACCGCGCGGTCAAGCGCGCCAGCGGGCTGAGCTGTGGTTTTGGGCTCTTGTTGGCGCGCGCGCCTGCGCTTATGCAGGCACAGCCAAGGAGTGTTCGGCGTGGCCGATCTGATCAATTTGCGCATGGCGCGCAAAGCCAAAGCCCGCAGCGCTGCGCAAGAGACAGCGGCGCATGCGCGCGCACGCTTCGGTGCCAGCAAAGCCGATAAGGCGCGGCAAGAAGCCCTGCGCGAGAGCGCAACAACCCATCTCAATGCCCATAAGCGAGAGCCCAAGCCATGACCCGCGCCCTGTTTCAGCCGTTTCAATTGAAATCCATGCAATTGGCCAATCGCATCGTGATGGCCCCGATGACGCGCTCGCGCAGCCCCGATGGCATTCCCGGGGCTGATGTGGCGGCCTATTATGCGCGCCGGGCAGCGGCTGGCGTTGGCCTGATCATCACGGAAGGCACCAGCATCGATCGCCCCGGGGCCTCCTTTGATGCCAATGTGCCGAATTTCCATGAGGCAAAAAGCCTGGTCGGCTGGGCCAAAGTGGTGGAGGCGGTGCATGGCGCGGGCGGCAAGATCGCCCCGCAGCTTTGGCATGTCGGCATGATGCGCAAGCCGGGCACCGGCCCGCATCCGCAGGCCGAAAGCGATGGGCCATCGGGGCTTTCCGCCTCCGGCAAGCTGGTGGGGAAGCCCATGGGCGACGCAGACATCGCCGATACCATCGAAGCCTTCGCCAAGGCGGCGGCGGCCGCGCAAGAGATCGGCTTTGATTGCGTGGAATTCCACGGGGCGCACGGCTATCTGCTCGATCAATTCTTCTGGGATCGATCCAACCAGCGCGAGGATCGCTTTGGCGGGGATTTGCGGGCGCGGGCCGCCTTCACCGCCGAAATCGTCAAGGCGGCGCGCGCGCGGGTGCGCCCGGATTTCCCGCTGATTTTGCGCTATTCGCAATGGAAGCAGCAGGATTACTCAGCCCGTTTGGCGCAAACCCCACAGGAATTGGCGGCCTTCCTGGAGCCGCTGGTGGCGGCGGGCATTGATTGCTTTCACTGCTCCCAGCGCCGCTATTGGGCGCCGGAGTTTGAGGGCTCCGCGCTGAATCTGGCCGGCTGGACCAAACAATTGACCGGCTTGCCTACGATCACCGTGGGCTCGGTGGGCCTCAAGGGCGCGGATTTCATCAATGCCTTCCGGGGGGAGGGCTCCGAGGTCGGGGATT